>NZ_JANSIR010000058.1:11375-22233 GCF_047462155.1 Synechococcus sp. OH2 | reverse complement strand
AGCCCACCTGGGTGTCGGCGGTGGCGGCGCGGGCGGTCAAGCGCCAGGTAGTCAGGTTGTCCGGCCAGCGCACCTGGACCTGGGCTAAGCCATCGGCATCGGTCACCAAATCCGGGAACCAGGCGGCGGTATCGCGAAAGTCTTCCCGCACCTGGCCGGCCAACTTGTCGGCACCACCGGGGTATTGCTGAGGGAAAGAGGTGGTGGTGGTAACTTGGTTGTCCTGGCGCCCGTAGAAGAAGCGGCGGATATCGGGGGTGAAGTCGGGCCGCAGCAGGTAGAGGGCGTTGTCCACGATCCCCAACCCCACCTCGGCGCTGACCGGCTGCCCTTGGGCGTTGCGGGTGCGGATTTGAATTTGGGCCGTCTCCCCTGGTTGATAAGTGGGCTTATCCGTCTGCAGCTCCACCTGCAAAAAGCGATCCAACGGCGAGACCCGCAGCAGAGCCTCGTTCTGGTACAGCCGCCGCTCTGGGCCGAGGACGGTGGCGGTGACGTAGAGGTTGGGGCGATACTCCTCCCGGATGGGCAGGCGCAGGGTGGCCGTATGCCCCTGCAGGCGCAGCACCTGTACCTGGTGCAGCCGGGATCCCTCCAGACCCACCAGCACCGGCAGATCCGGCAGCGGCGAGACGATCAGGAGCTGGGCCTCTTCCCCCACTTCGTAGATCTGGCGATCCGCCACCACCTCCAGGCTGGGCAGGGATCCCCAACTGGGCAGGGGGTTGCCCGGCTCCACCACCCAGAGATGGTCTACCTCCTGCACGCGGTAGCGACGAGGATCCTGGGCCGTCAGCCGCACCCGGTAGTCTCCCGGCTCCAGGTCGGCGGGCAGGCGCAGAACCAGGCTGCCCTCGCCGTTGACAACCTGAAAAGATTGCCGCAGCAGAGTGGCTTGCCGTCGGTAGACGCTGCTCTGGGGATCCCAGCGCCAGCGCTCCAGGCTCAGCTCCCCGGCGGTGCTGACCGGTTGGCCGTCGTAGTCGCGGGCTTGCAGCCGGTAGGTGATGACATCCCCTGGAGCAGGCAGGTGGCGATCGGCCTCGGCAAAGAGGGCAAATTGGCCGGCCGTCACCCAGGCCCGTGCCGTTCCGGTCACGCTGCGGCGGCTGATATCGCTCACCTCCACCTCGATGCGCAACTGCTGCACCTCCTGCGGGCCCCAGTAGCTGTCTTCCTCCCAGTCCAGATCCTGCAACAGGCGCTCCAGGCGAAACTCCGCCCGCCCCTGGGCATCCGTCACCCCTGCTCCTTCCGCCACCAGCCCCCCGTAGCCGCCGTAGTAGCCCTGTTCCTCTCCCAGGTCGCCGGCAAAATAGTCTTCTGCCCCCGAATGAGGCAACAGCCCGTAGCGCAGGCTCCAGTCGGGGCTGCTGTAAACCCAGTAGCGAAGCTGGGCAGCGGCCACCGGCGCCCCGAAAAGATACTCGGCCTCCACCTGTACCTTCAGGGATCCCCCCCGCACCAGCCAAGGCCGGTCGGGCACCACCCTCACCTCAAACTCCGGTTTGCGGTAGGCTCCCACCTCGAAGGCGGTGTACTCGCGGCTGGATCCCTGCGGCCCGGCCACCCGCCACTCCAGGCCGTAGCTGCCCAGGGGGGTTTCCTCCGGCAATTGAAACTGCCCGTGGACGCTGCCGAAAGCGTTGGTGGCCAGGGTTTGCTCGCCCAGCACATCGCCGTCGGGGGCGGTGAGGGTTACTTGCACCGGCTGGCCTGCCGAGGTGAGGCGGTCGTGCTCCCGCACCAGGGCGCGAAAATAGACCGTCTGGCCGGGGCGGTAGAGGGGACGATCCGTGTAGGCGTAGATGCGGTGGGGCTGGTTCCAGCCATAGGCATAGCTGCGGGACAAAGCCTGCAACGTGTTGTCGGCGCTGTGGCCATAGACCACCAGCGAGGATCTCTCCCCTGTCGGCAAGCTAAACCGGGCCAGCCCCTCCTCGTCGGTGGTGGCAATGAGGGGATCCCTCCACTCCCCAAAAACTTGGATCTGGATCCCCGGCAGAGGACGCAATTCCCGCAAATGCACCGCCTGCACCACCAACTGGCTGGCATCCTGTTTCTGGATGAGGCCCAGGTCACTCACCAAAAGCCACTCTCCCGACCAAGGCAGCGGTGCCGCCGCCTGCCGCGGCTGTTGGCCTTCCGCCTCCAGCCAGTAGGCCCCCGGCGGCAGGATCCCCAGCTCCAGGGTGCGGGTCAGCTCTTCTCCCCCCAGTGGCTGCTGCCAACGGCGCACCAGCTCTCCTCGCAGGATGGAATACAAATCCGGAGCCAGGGATCCATAGCCAGCATCGGCCAGATCCCGCAAGAAAGGGGATCCTTCCAAATCAGCCAGGGAAAAGCGGTAGAGGGCAAACTGCACCGCTCCCAGGCCACTGGCCCGCCACTGCAGCCGTGCCGGCTCTGCGGTCGTGAACACCGAGCTGGGGCTGTAGAGGTAGAGGCTGGGGGGCAGAAGCTGCGGGCGTAGGAGAGGAGCAGAAGCTATCGCCCCTTCCCGCACCTGCACGGGTCTCTCGCTGGAGACCGTCTCTAGGCCGGATCCCCGCACCGTCACCCGGTATTCCCCAACGGGCAGCCGCTCCAGGCGGTACTCGCCCTCCGCAGACGGGCTGATGCTGCGGCTCACCGGGCCGGCGGCAATCACCTGGACGTTCCCCGGCGCCACCCCTGCCGGCAGCTCCACCCGCCCCAGCAGGGATCCCGTCGGCTGTTCCGAAAGCAAGACCGCCAGCCCCACTCCCAAAAACACCACCAGGGCCACCAACCACCGCCGCAGCATGGATCCCTTCCTCCTCCCGATGGGTTCTGGTTGCCCTGGGGATTCAGTCGCTACTTCACCAGCTCAAACACGTTGAACATGGGCAGGTACATGGCCACGATGATGCAGCCCACCATCCCGCCCAAGATCACGATCATCAGCGGCTCCAGCAGGCTGGTGAGGGCACGCACCGCCTCCTCCACCTCCAGCTCGTAGAAGTCCGCCGTCTTCATCAACATGGCATCCAGCTCCCCCGTCTCTTCGCCCACGCTGATCATCTGGATGGCCATGATCGGGAAGACCTTGGCCTTATCCAGGGCCGGCGCGATCTGCCCCCCCTCTGAGATGGATTGGCGGGCAGCGTCGATGGCGTTGGCCACCACCTGGTTGCCGGAAGTGTCGCGCACGATCTCCAAAGAAGTCAGCACCGGCACCCCGGAGCGCGTGAGGGCCCCAAAGGTGCGGCAAAAACGGGCCACCGCCGATTTCTGGATCAGGTCGCCGAAAATGGGGAGCTTGAGGGCCAGAGCATCAATGGTCTCCTTGCCGGCGGGGGTGCGGTAAAAGCGCTGGAAAGCAAAAAAGACCGCCGCCAAAAAGCCCACCAGGCCTAAGCTGTACTGGGGAGTGCGCAGGAACTTGCTGATGTTGATAAAAAACTGGGTAAAGGCGGGCAGCTCCCCCCCCAAATCGTTGTAGATGCTCTCAAAAGTGGGCAAGATGAACAGCACCATGCCCAAAAAGATTAAGACGGCCAAAATGGTCACCACCACCGGGTAGGTCATGGCCGATTTAATCTGCTTCTGCAGGCGATCCATGTCCTCCAGCAGCTTGGCCAGCCGGTTGAGCACCTCGTCGAGTACACCGCCCACCTCCCCCGCCTGCACCATGCTGCAGTAGAGGCCGTCAAAGGCATCCGGATAAGGGCGGATGGAATCGGACAGGTTCTTCCCCGCCTCCACTTCCGCTCGAATCGCCCGCAGGTATTTCTTGAGCTTGGGGTTGCCGGTCTGCTCCTCCATAATGGTTAGGGAGCGCACCATCGACACGCCGGCGTTGATCAGGGCAGCAAATTGCCGCGAGAACACCGCCTTGTCGCGAATGTCGATGGATCCCATCATCGAGAAATCAAAAGAGGTATCCAGGGAGAAGAAGGGCTTTTCTTCCTGGATATCTTCCTGTTTGGCAAAAATGCCCTCGCGGCGCAGCCGTGCGCGGGCCTCGGTCAAGTTGTTGGCCACCACTGTCAGGCGCACCGGCTGACCGGCCTTTAGCCCCCGAACCTTGTAGCGCGGCATGGCTTACCCCTGCTTGGATCGTTAGTTCGACACGCCGGAATGGGATCCCTTGGCTCAGTCTCGCAACCTTAGACAAACCGACGCTCTCTTCAGCTAGAGCTTAGCTACAAATGGGGCCGGCGGCCAGAGGTTGGCGAGGAACTCTCAGCCAGGGATCCCTGGAGCCAGCGTTTAGCGACGGGCGGCAGCCGCTGCGGGCCGCTGGTGTTGAGCTGCCGCGGCTGGCGATGGCCCGGTGACGTTGCCCAAAAGTCGCTGCAACTCCTCAGGGCGAGAGGTCTTGGACATGGCCGTATCGAAGTCGATCTTGCCCTGCAGGTAGAGGTTGGCCAGATCCTGCTCCAGGGTCTTCATGCCCTGCTTACCCCCTGTCTGGATGGCCGAGTAGATCTGGGCGGTCTTGCCCTCCCGAATCAAGTTGGCGATGGCCGGCGTCACCACCATGATCTCCTGCACCAGCACCCGCCCCGGTTCTCCTGGCTTGGGGTTGAGGCGGCGGGCCAAAGTTTGCGAGAAGACGGCTTTGAGGGAGTTGGAGAGCTGCACGCGGATTTGTTGCTGCTGCTCCGGCGGGAACACGTCCACCAGGCGATCCACCGTCTGGGCAGCAGAGCTGGTGTGCACCGTGGCAAAGCAGAGGTGGCCGGTCTCGGCGGCGGTAATGGCCAACTGGATGGTTTCCAGATCCCGCATCTCCCCGATCAGGATCACATCCGGATCCTCCCGCATGGCCGCCCGCAGGGCGTTGGCAAAGCTCTTGGTGTCTTCCCCCAACTGCCGCTGGTGGATGATGCTGCGGATGGGGGTGTAGATGTACTCAATGGGATCCTCGATGGTAAGGATATGCTCGGCTCGCTCGCGGTTAATGAAGTCGATGATAGCGGCCAAAGTGGTGGACTTGCCGGATCCCGTCGGGCCGGTCACCAGCACCAGACCCCGCGGCAGACGAGCCATCTCCTTACACACATCCGGCAGGCCTAGCTTGTCGATGTTGGGGATTTCCGAAGCCAACGCCCGCATCGCGCAGGCATAGGTGCCGCGATCCCGGTAGACGTTGACGCGGAAGCGACCGATCCCGCGCACGCCGTAGGAGCAGTCCAACTCCCAGTTTTGCTCCAGGTGTTTGCGCTGGGTGTTGTTCAACATGCTAAAGATGAGCCGCTGCACCTCCTCAGGGGTAAGGGGCTCGTGCTCCGTTGGCTGGAGTTCGCCGTTGATGCGGAAGTAGGGGGGCAAACCGGCGGAGATGTGGATGTCAGAACCGCCCCTGCGGACGATTTCTTCCATCAGGTCTTCGATCATTAGTTGTGGCATAGGGCTGGTGTCTCCAATCAGTAAGCTGGGTCAGTCTGTGTTCGACCTGGGAGTTGTCGATGAAAAACCGTTCTAAAGCTGGGCCAGAGGCAACCCTCTAGGACTCGTATAGGACTGTTATAATCGGCACCCTGGCGGCGTCAAGAGCTAGGCGGCTTGCCTAAAACTTCGGCGTCAGGCAGTAGGGACAATCCATCCACTCCACCTGCAGGGCGGCACCACAGTTGCGGCAGGTGCTAAGGGCCTTGGCACGAGCCTTTAACTCGGTTTCCAAGCCCTTGTCGGTGAGGATAACCCGATCGACCTCCTCCAACGTAGTCAGACCCTGCTTCACCAGCATCAAGCTGTAGGCCAGCAGCGTCTTCATGCCGCTTTCGACAGCCGCTTCCTTGATGACCTCGGTGGGAGCCCCCTTGTTGATCAACTCGGCCAGGCGGTCGTTCATGCGCATGAACTCGTACACCCCCACTCGGCCTTTGTAGCCTACGCCCCCGCATTTCTCGCAGATGGGCTTGCCGGTGGCTTTGCGCTGCTCTACTTCCTTGGGAGAGAGCTTGTTGGCCTTGTAGAAAGTCACCTGCTCGCTGTCGCCGCTGAGGCTGAGGCCATAGCGGGCCAGTTCTTCGGGGGTGGGGTGATACGGGATCCGACACTCGGTACATACTCGGCGCATCAAGCGCTGGGCCAGCACCCCCAACAGCGAGCTGGAGATCATAAAAGGCTCGATCCCCATCTCCGTCAAGCGGGCGATAGCACCGGGGGCATCGTTGGTGTGCAGGGTGGTCAGCACCAGGTGGCCCGTGAGGGAGGCTTCGATGGCGGTTTTGGCCGTCTCGTGGTCGCGGGTTTCCCCCACCAGGATGACATCCGGGTCTTGCCGCAGGAAGGCGCGCAGGATCATGGCAAAGTCCATGCCCTTTTCGCGGATCACCTGTACCTGGGTGAGCCCCGGCAGGGAGTACTCGATGGGATCCTCGGCGGTGCTGATGTTGATGCCGGGATCGTTTAGCTCTGCCAGAGCTGAGTAGAGGGTAGTGGTTTTCCCGGATCCGGTGGGCCCGGTTACCAAGATCAAACCAAAGGGTCGCTTGACAACCTCCTTGAAGCTGGCCAGGGTCTCCGGGTCGGTGATCAGCTTGTCCAGGCCGAGCTGGGTGGCGGAGTTGTCCAAGATGCGCAGCACGATCTTCTCCCCATAGCGGGAGGGCAGGGTGCTGACGCGGAAGTCCACCTTACGCCCCTTGAATACGCGCCGAATCCGCCCGCCCTGGGGCAAGCGCCGCTCGGCAATGTTGAGGTTGGACATGATTTTGAAGCGGGCGGTAAGGGCGGGGACAACCTTTTTGGGAAAGTTCTCAAAAGCCTGCCGCAGCACCCCGTCCTTGCGGAAGCGGATGCGCAGGTATTCTTCTTGCGGCTCGATGTGGATGTCCGACGCCCCGTCCTGCAGTGCCTTAATCAGGATTTGGTTGGCCAGTTTGATGATCGGGGCATCGTCTGCCGACTTGAGCTGTTGCTCCAGGGATCCCTCGCCGGCCTCATCGACGGCGACGTCCTCGATGCTGTCCAGGTCGATCTCGGCGGTATTGACCACCACCTCTTCTTCCTCTTGGGCGGCAGCCGCGTCGTTGATGCCCTTGATGGCCAGCAGCTCCGCCTGCGCGTCCATGTAGCGGTTGATCAGAACCTCGAAATCCCGCTGGGTGAAGACCCGCCGCTGCAGCTTCAGCCCCTGGATACGGAAGCGCCGCTGGATATCATCGAGCGCCTGCAAGTTATCCGGCTTAACCATTGCCACCAGCACTTGGTTGTCTTGGCGGCGGATGGGCAAGAACTTGTAGCGGTTGCAAATATCAAGGGGCAAGAGCGAGTCGATGAGCCCGCTCATCTCCGAGATCTCCACCGGCTCCAGATCGATGTCGAGGGAGGGGATCCCGTAGATGATTTTTAGCTCAAAGAGCTGCTGCCGCTTGTAGGCCCGCTCCAGGTCGGGGGTGATCTCTCTGCCAACAATCTCTTTGACCACCAGAGCTAGGGCCTTGCTGCCCCCTTCGCGATTGGCTTTGAGGGCGTTTTGGATGTCCTGGATTTGCTTGTCGTCGGCAAAGCCCAGCTCTTTTAGCTTGCGGCCAAAGGGGGTGATGCTGGTATTGGCAACAGCTAGGGCTTTACTAGAGGCGCTGCGACGGGTTAGAGGAAGAGGAAGGTCGTTCATGCTACTGGGGCCACCTAAGCTGTGCTCATATGATAATGGCTGCAGTTAACCTCTAGGAGCAACGGTAAAGACACCCAGAGCTGCGCCTGTCCTCCACAGCCTGACTAGGGAGGCAGGGAAAACCTCAAAGGACAAAGTTGGCTCAACGTGCTCAGGATTGATCTCTTGGAAATCGCCCATGCGGCTCTACGTTGAATCTTTCACGGTTCACAAGCGCTATGCCCTCACCCTCAGCCGCGGCACTCATACAGAGGCCACTCTGGCCTGGGTGCGGATCGAGCAGGAGAGGATTGAGGGCTGGGGGGAGGCCTGTCCCTTCTCGGTGAGCGATGACTGCCACCAGTCTGTGGACGATATCTTGATGGGTCTGGAGATGGCGCAGGGGATCCTGCGGCGCTATTCCCCCTGGGAGCGGCAGCTCATTGAGGCGGAACTGCTGCGGGCCGGGATCCCCTCGGCGGCGCGGGCGGCGGTGGACATGGCCCTGCACGATTGGATGGGCAAACGGCTGGGGATGCCGCTTTGGCAGTTGTGGGGACTGGATCGCTCCCGCATCCCACCCACCACTTTGACCATTGGCCTTTCTACTCCTCAGGCGGCCCGCCAGCGGGCCTTGGCCTGGATGGAACAGACCCAAGCGCGGGCCTTTAAGATCAAGCTGGGCAGCGACTTGGGGCTGATGGCCGATCAGAACATGCTGGTTGCTGTGCAGGAGGTGATCCCACTGGGATCCCTGATTACCGTGGATGCCAACGGCGCCTGGACGGTAGAACAGAGCTTGAGTATGAGCAATTGGCTAGCGGGGCAAGGGGTGAGCTACCTGGAGCAGCCCTTGGAGAGGGGACAGGAGGCGAAGCTGATCACCCTGTGGCACGAGTCGAAGCTGCCCATCTTTGTGGATGAAAGTTGTTTCGACAGCCGCGATATTCCTGCCCTAGCGGATCGGGTGCACGGCATTAACATCAAGCTGATGAAGTGCGGCGGCCTCAGCGAAGCCTGGCGCATGATCCACACCGCCAAAGCTTATGGGCTACAGGTAATGCTGGGCTGCTACAGCAACACCGCTCTGGGCAATACGGCGGCGGCTCACCTAGCGCCGCTGGTGGACTACCTGGACTTGGACAGCCACCTCAATCTCATCGACGATCCCTTTTCCGGAGCCCTGCTGCAGGAGGGCTGTCTTATCCCCACCGACCGACCGGGCTTAGGGGTAGAGCTGCGGGAGTAGGTACCGTGGAGCAGGTGGGATCCCTCTCCAGCCAAACTCGGGTGGCCATCCTGCTCCACGGCGGCCTGCTGGGGGAGCACGGCAAAACAGGGCTGGGGCTGCTGCGCTATGGGCCTTTTCCGGTGGCGGCGGTGATCGACCGGGAGCAGGCGGGGGGATCCCTGGCCCAGTTAACCGGCATTGCCCAGGATGTTCCCATCGTGGCCTCGGTGCAAGAGGCGCTGGTTTACAACCCCGAGGTGCTGGTGATTGGGATTGCCCCTTCCGGCGGCCAGTTGCCCCCAGCGTGGCGGGAGGAGCTCTGCCAAGCCCTGCAGGCCGGCCTATCTCTGGTGAATGGTCTCCACACGCCTCTGGCCGAGGATCCCCAATTGCGGCAGCGGCTGCAGCCGGGAGCCTGGATCTGGGACATTCGCCGCGAACCTCCTGGTCTTGGGGTAGGGAAAGGCCTGGCCCGTTCCCTCCCCTGCCGGCGGGTGCTGACCGTGGGTACCGACATGGCCGTGGGCAAAATGTCCACCAGCCTGGAACTGCACCGAGCCAGCCTGAAGCGCGGCCTGCGCTCCCGCTTTCTCGCTACCGGGCAGACCGGGATCCTCATCAGTGGCGATGGGGTGCCCCTAGATGCGGTGCGGGTGGACTACGCCAGCGGTGCCGTGGAGCAACTGGTGCTGCGCCACGGCCTTGACCATGACATTCTGCACATTGAAGGCCAGGGATCCCTGCTCAACCCCGCCTCTACAGCAACCCTGCCCCTGTTGCGGGGATCCCAGCCCACCCACTTGATCTTGGTACACCGGGCTGGCCAGACCCACATCAAAGGGATGGACTACGTACCCATCCCTCCCCTGCCCAAGGTCATCGAGCTATACGAACAAGTGGCCAGAGCTGCCGGTGCCTTTGCCCCCGTGCCGGTGGTGGGGGTGGCCCTCAATACCTTTGGCTGGGAGGAGGAGGCTGCCCTGGCCCAGATCCGCCAGGTGGAAGCGGAGACCGGACGGCCCTGTACCGACGTGGTGCGCTTTGGGGCGGATCCCCTCTTGGACGCCATCCTGGCAGCCGGCTAACCCCACGGCTAATCCAGGCGTCTCAGAGAGAGCGGCGACGGGGATCCCCCCTGGCGGCGGTTTCGCTGTCGAGCACCTCCAGGATGGCCTTGGCGGCGCGGGCCAAAACTCCCGGCTCCCCCAGCGCTGCCCGCATGGCAGCATAGTCGGCCTGTAATTGGGCTCGGCGCTCCGGCTGAGTCAGCAGCTCCAGCGCCAGTTGGGCAATCCGCTCCGGCTGGGCCTCCTCCTGCAGCAGTTCCGGCACAATGGGGCGCATCAGCACCAAGTTGGGGGGAGACATAAAGGGCACCGACACCTTCAGCCAATGGCGGGCTAGCCAAAAGGTAATGGGGTTGAGGCGGTAGATCACCACCTGCGGGATCCCCAAAATAGCCGCCTCCAAGTTGACGGTGCCCGACTTGGCCAGCACCAGGTCAGCGGCGGCCAACAGCAGGTGATGCGCCTTTGGCGGGGAAGGGCGAGGCAAGACAAGGGTGAGATCGTCCAGTCCATAGCGGCGGGCAGCCCGAGCAATCGGGGCGGCAAAACGGGGCGAGGCCAGCGGCGCCCAAAACCGCACCTGAGGCAGACGAGCCCGCAACAGCCGCGCTGCCTGGAGCAGGATGGGCAGAACGGAGCGCAGCTCCTGGCGACGGGAGGCGGGCAGCAGCGCCACCACCGTTGCCTCCTCAGGGATCCCTAGCTCAGCTCTGGCCTGAGCGCGACCGGGTACCCTCGCCAAAATATCCAGCAGGGGGTGGCCCACATAGCAAACCTGGGCGCCTGCTGCGGCGTAGTAGCGGGCTTCTTCTGGGAAGATGGCCACCATCAGTCGCATTTGCTGGGCTAGGCGGTAGGTGAGGCGGCTGTTGGGCGACCACACCCATTCCTGGGGGGCAATGTAGTAAACGGCAGGGATGCGCCACCGCTGCAGCAGGGGGACAAGGCGGCTGTTGACGCCGATGTAGTCCACCAAGATGGCCAAATCCG
>NZ_JANSIR010000058.1:0-11272 GCF_047462155.1 Synechococcus sp. OH2 | reverse complement strand
AGCGGCGGATCTTCCACTCTGTCCACAGGGCAGGGAGGACAAAGGGGAGGGCCTCGAGAATACCGATGGAGCTAATCTCCGTAGTGCGGTGCAGCAGCCGGGCTCCAGCAGCGGCCATTTCCTCTCCCCCAACGGCCGTGATGCGCAGATGCGGACGCTGGCGCAGGAGCTCACGAATGAGATGGCCAGCCTGCAGATCCCCGGAGACTTCTCCGGTGCAGATAAACAGATGACTCACAGGTCGTCCTCTTCTCTGCCACGGCGCAAGGCGGGCAGAGGACCGCGCCGTTGGGGTTGGGAAAGGGAATCTTCCAAAAATTGCAGCAGATGGAGCAGGGATCCCGTCTCGTCTACCAGCTCTTTCCCCTGCAAGGAGCAGATGCTACACCCACCCTCGGTGCGGATGCTGCTGCGCAGAGTTTGCAGCGCTTTTTCCAGAGGCAAACCGGAACGGTAGAGCAGCCGGTAGGCCTGGCGCAAAGCTGGCAGGGATCCCTCCATTCCCTTGGCTCGCCGCAACCCCACCAAGTTGAGGCCGCGAATGCGGGCTGGGTGCCCCTCCACCAACATGTAGGGCGGCACGTCGCGATCCACCCGGCTCATGGCCCCCACCATGGCCAAGCGACCCACTCGGGTAAACTGGTGGATCCCGACCATACCGCCGATGCGCGCCTGTGACTCGATATGGATGTGGCCGGCCAAGGCAACCGCGTTGGTAATCACCACTTGATTTTCGATAACGCAGTTGTGGGCGACGTGGACGTAGGCCATTAGCAGGTTGTGGTCGCCGACCACCGTCGCTTCCCCTTCGTTGGTGGCTCGGTTGATGGTGACGAACTCGCGGATGCGGTTGCCCCTGCCGATCACCACCTGGGAGGGCGCGCCGCTGTACTTCAGATCCTGAGGCTCTGTGCCCAGCACCGCCCCCGGAAAAATCTGGTTGTCCTCGCCAATATCTGTCCAGCCATCGATCACCACGTGGGCCCCCACCACCGTACGGGCGCCAATGCGCACATGCTCGCCGATAACCGCATAGGGGCCAACTTGCACCGTCTCGTGCAACTCAGCCTTCGGATGGATCACCGCCGTGGGATGAATCCGAACAGAGGAGTTGGGAGTGGATCCCGCTGAAGCCAACGAACTCATTTCTAACCTAGCCAGCAAATGTGGTTACGCTCCCAACCCTGCAATTAAGGCTTACTCGGGGAGGACACAATCCTCCACCGCTCTGCTGCAAAACTCCGACCGGGAGATGAAAGCAGCACCTAACATGCCCCTATCCCAACACTTTAGCAGGGTCTTTCCGCGCCAAGTTGCTGCCGCTGGGCTCCTCCTCGATGGGGAAAACAGATGGCCACCCTCCACCTGCCCCGTGGTTGCGGAGCGCCAAAGGCCCCCTCCTGGCCGCTGTTGTCCCATCAATCCACCAAGGAGAACATCAGCTCCCCTTCGGTCACCAGGTGTCCCCCCACCTGGGCCCGACAAAACATCTTGCCGATGCGTTTTTGCCGGATGGTGAGCAAATCGGCCGAGAGCAGCAACTGATCCCCTGGCAGCACGGGGCGGCGGAAGCGAACGCCATCGATACCAGCAAAGAGAGCCAGCCGCCCAGCCACATCGGGCAACTTGGTCAACACGATCCCTCCCAACTGCGCCATGGCCTCGACGATCAGAACGCCGGGCATGATCGGTCGGTTGGGGAAGTGCCCCTGGAAAAAGGGCTCGTTGAAGGTGACGTTTTTCAGTCCCACCGCCCGTTGCCCTGGTTGATACTCCACCACGCGATCCACCAGCAGAAAAGGATGGCGATGGGGCAAGATCTCCAGGATTTGATCCGTTGTGAAAACGGGGGGAGCTGTTGCCAACTGAGCGGCTGCTTCAGCCGAGAGGAGAGGAGGAGGAGAGACGTCAGAGGACATGGCAAACCCACAGAGCTGGAAGACAAACCTTAAATCCTGGATGGGAGGGCCTCAAAGCAGAACCAAGACAGCAAGGAGGAATGCCGGCAGGCCGCGAGGAGCCTCTCGCCCACCTCAGGAACCAGGAGCCCCGTCAAGACAGAGGGAGAGGTTCCACCCCACCGAGGCGCCTGGGATTCCTTTCTTGTTCTTGAGCTGAGTCCGCCTGCACCCGCAGGGATCCACTCCTGAGCAACTGCTCGGCCAAACGGTGATGCAGGGCATGGCCTGCCCTGTAGGCCACAATGTGCCCCTGCAAGCGGCAGCCCAACAGGCTGAGATCTCCTAGTAAATCTATCAGCTTATGGCGCACCGGCTCATCTGGGTAGCGCAAGGGCCTCAGCCACTCGGTGGTAGTACAGACAATGGCGTTCTCCAGGCTGCCGCCTTGGATCAGCCCCTGTTGGCGGGCCAGCTCCGCATCCTGTTGGCGGGCAAAAGTGCGGGCCGGAGCAATGGATTGGACAAAATCCGCCCTGTTTTCCTGCCAGCTCAGCCACTGTTGGCCAATGGGGCAATCGGCAAAGTCGATGCCATAGGTGAAGCGAGAGCCGGGGTAGGGCAGGGCGCTGACAAAGGCTTCCCCTGCCCAGACCGTGACTGGCTCCTGGATCACTCCCAGCAGGGCCGGCTGCTCCTGGGCCAGGATCCCAGCTTGGGCAATAGCCTCCACAAAGGGCAGGGCGGAGCCATCCAGGATCGGCAGCTCCGGCCCCTCCACCTCGATGCGGCAGTTGTCGATGCCCAGCACGTAAAGGGCAGCCAACAGGTGTTCCACTGTCTGCACTTGGACAGGGGGGGATCCCTGCTGCAGGCGGGTGCAGAGAGCAGCAGGAGTCAGGGATCCCAAGCGGGCCGGGATCTCAGGGGATCCCGGTTGATCCACCCGCACAAAGACCCGACCGCCGCCAGCAGGAGCCGGGTGGAGGCTACAGCGAACCGGTAGGCCAGTGTGCAGGCCGACCCCTTCTAGGGAGATAGAGCTGGCCAAGGTGTGCTGTTGGTCTCTCATCGTACTCCGCACCGCTACCGCAAACGCTCTTGGCCCTGGTCAAAAACACGGTAGTACAGCTCCCGATAGCCAACGCGCAGGCTGCTGCTGGCGTCTGCCAGTTTGGCCTTGCGACTGCCGTAGGCGCTAAACACCTCGTAGGTGTCTCCCTCGAAGAAAAAGGAGGAGACATCGGAAACCTCTTCGCCCCCCAGCAACTGCCAACGCCCCCCACGAAATCGCAGCCGGTAGCGAGCCTTGTCCAAGCTGCCGGAGGGGCGGTCGATGGTGGCGTCGATCCTACCCTCGTACTCCGGCGGCTCGGCTCCTGCTATGGGCCGCACCTCAACGGAAATATCGCGGTAGCGGCAATTGGGGCGGTTGCACAGGCGAATTGAGCGCATTGCCTCGGCAATCCCTTCCAGCCGCTGTCGCGCCTCTACCAGGGAGTCAACTGGAGAGGACAGAGCCACCTGAGCTGCCTCTGCTGCTGGGGAGAGCAACGCAGAATGGGCAGCCAATGCCGGCGATCCCCAGCAGCACCCCAACAGCACCAGACACATCCAGCTCAGCCAACAGCGGTAGGCGGATCCCATAGGCGCAATCTATGACAAGATCTAACTCCTCTACTCTAGGGGATCCTTATCTGCGATTCTGTCCCAAGGGATGCCGGCATTGTCCAACTGGGCTCAGGAGCGATTGGCGCAGGTACGCCTCGTGTTGGTGCGGCCAGCAGGGCCGCGCAATCTCGGGGCCATTGCCCGCGTGATGAAAAACATGGGCCTGCGGCAGTGGGTGTTGGTGGATCCCCAATGCGATCCCCTGGATGCAGAAGCAGTTACCATGGCCGTGCATGCGACGGACTTGCTCCACCAAGCCCGGCAGGTGCCAACCTTAGCCGAGGCCCTCCAGGGATGTGTGCAGGTATTCGGGACAGCAGGCCGCCGCGAGCCCTACCCCCCCGAATGGCAAATTCAGTCTCCCCGCCAGGCTTTCGCGGAGCTGCTGGCTGCCGGCCCTGCCGCTCTGGTGTTTGGCCCCGAAGATTGCGGCTTGAGCAACGAAGAGCTGGCCCTCTGCCATCGCCAGATCCAGATCCCCACCGATCCGGCCTACCCTTCCCTGAACTTGGCCCAGGCAGTGGGCATCTGTTGCTACGAACTGCGCACCCTCCTCTACCAAAATCCTCGCCCGCCGGTGGCTGGCTCTGGGAGCTCAAAGCCAGCTCCCTTCGAGCTGCTGGAGGGTTTTTTCAGCCACCTGGAGGCGCTGCTGCTGCACATTGGCTACCTGCACCCCCACACCGCTCGTCGCAAAATGCTCAAGTTTCGGGCCCTGTTTCACCGCGCCGGTCTGACAGTGGCTGAGGTGGCCCTGTTGCGCGGGATCCTGCGACAACTCCAGTGGAGCCAACAATCCTCTCATCGAGAACCCCCGAAAGAGGATCCTCATCTCACCGAGAGTGGATCTTAGCTGCCGCAGCCTCTAGCCGGCTGCCTCTGAAAACCAACCCCTGGGAACTGAGACAAGGGGATCCAGCTAGGTCTGGATGATCTCCCTGCGGCAAACTTGATTTGACGGAGAGAGTGACCATCGAATAGGGGCTGAGATTTCCTTGTCCTACAGCAGTTTGCGGGCTTGTAGGATAGGTCTCGTGTCCGTGGATATGTCCCGTTTTTAACGGAATCCTCACTCAACGAAGTCTCTCTCTTCATCAAGAGCGCTGAGAGAGTCCCACCTTCTATGGTCACTCGGCAGAGACAGAGATGGATCCCTAAATCCTGGCGTAAGTACAGCTTGAATAAGGTAGCAGACAAAGCTGGCACATTTTTCTGTTTCTATCGCTACTTGTCTTTCTGAAAACCTAACTACTATCCAGCCGCTTTCTGCAAAGAAATCGTCTCGCTGGCTATGTCTATTGTCATCTAGTGCATGATGTGGTACTCGCTGACCATTCTTCTGGTACCAAGGTTCGTCAACTTCAACATCGATAAGTAGAGTTCTATTGTTACTAGATACTTGTATTGCTATGTCGGGCGTATACGGAAAATCAAATCCTGGAACCTTTAGGGAGGATTGTTCAGGTAGAAACTTAACTGGAAGGTTTTCCATCTTTATTATCAAGGCTTCTCTCAGCCGGCCATCATACCTACCTGCGCGGGCACCCTGACCTAAGAAAGGTTGGCATAAATCTAGGGGTTGAAATATCAGACCATTTTCCCAGTTCCTTATGATTTGAGCTACCTTGTTTTGATATTCGCGACTATATTCTTCGACTTGTTGTTTGTAATCTGACTCTATGCGATCGCACTCTCTTCTCCAAAGGACAAGTCTCTCCTCATATCTTTTTTGTTCTTGAGGATAACTTCGCATTTTTCTCTCATATTCTTCCATTCTCTCTTCATAAGTCCAGGATTCGTATAAGAATTTGGCTAAGGTAGCCACGCCTGCAATCCCTGCCAAGATTAGAAAGAATGGCGCTTCAGCAATAATCAGCGCAATTAGGGTAGCAACTCCAGCTCCAGTTGACAGGGCAGCCTGGAGCTTGTCCATTACACGGGTTGGGATCTCTGGTAGTTGCGGCTTAACTGGTCGAGGGGGTAGTTGAGGCGGCTCAGGTTTTCTGGGGGGAGGGGGCAGTTCTGGCCCTCTCAGTTGCAGGCTGATAGGGGTAGGGAGAACTATATAGGGATAGCAGTCCCTCCGCTCATATTTGAGGATGGGGTGGGGCTTCCAGCTCGGCGTGTGCATTGTCTTGACCTGGCACGTTGTCCCGTAATATGCCAGAGGCCACTTTTCCAGTCAATTCTCCCTGACGGCTGTAACAGCCTAGCCGCAAGGAATCCCCTGTTAATGAACGGCTCTGAAGATCTGCAGGCTGCCGTCCGGCTTCACCACCACCTTCTTCTTGCTTTTGGCTGTCGCGTAAGAGAAGACAATCTGACGTGGATTTAGGTTAGGCTTAGGCGTATCCACGGCTGTGTCCCGTCTTGCCGTGGATTCTAGTGAATGTTGCAGGACTACCGTGGATATCAGAATGCCCAAAAACCTTGCCAGTTAAGGCTTTGAGGGATTTAGGTGGATGTTGGCAAACTAGGCTTTGACGGAGAGAGTGGGATTCGAACCCACGGTGAGTTGCCCCACACAGCATTTCCAGTGCTGCGCCTTCGACCACTCGGCCATCTCTCCAGCGCAAAAATCGATGACTTTCCCGCAGAGCTAAAAACTCGGCTTAGTGATCTTAGCAGAGGATGGAGGTCACTCAGAGGATCCTTTGGCATCCCCAGGCCGAAACATTTGCAGCATCACCTCCCAGCGGGAGCAGCGCCAGTGGTCGATGTGGGATTCGATGAGACCTGCGGGGTTAAGCCGCATCTCTGTCCAGCCGGGGATGCACAGGCGGGGACGCCAGGGCAAAAAAGACAGGGATCCCCTCAGCGTCCACTCGCTGCGGATGTGGTTGCCGCTCTGGTGGATGTCGTGCAGCTCAAGATGGATATCCTGCAGCCAGCGCTCTAGGCTAGCAATCATGGCCCGGTAGCGATCCAGGCCGCGAAACTCGTTGAGGGGATCCCGGAAATAGACCTGGGGATCGTAGAGGGAGTAGGTTTGATCCCGGGGAAAGCGGGCGTAATCGGCCCGCAGGATGGCCACCAGGTCGAGGCTGGGCTGAGAAGGGTGGCTCATGCTCTGACCTCAGCGGGAAGGGATACCGTCTCCCCTGGGGCAGGACAGCACAGCCGGATGGATTGGCCAGTGGCGGCGTTCAGGGATCCCAGCTTTTCCCGGAACTCCTCTAGGTTCCCCAGAGGGCGGATCTGGGCGGCAAACCAGCCGTGGTAATCTACCTCTCCGAGAGCGGTGGGAATCACCTGCTGTGGGCGCAGGGCGGCCACCACCTGCAGGGCCCGCTCCGGCCCCATGATCACCTCGCCCAAGAGGGGAAAGATCTGGCCTACCACCGGGATCAGCAGGGTATGGATGGGGGCAAACTCCTGCTGCAGCCGCGGGCGGATATCCGGTTGGGAGAGGTGGGGCTCGTAGTAAAGCCGCGTCTGGGTCGGCAGCTCCTCCAGCAAAAAGCCCAGCTCCCGCACCGGCCCTAGAGGTGCTCCCGGAACCGCTGTGATGCGCAGGTCTCCCCACCGCACTGACTGCCAGGGATCTAGGGCCTGCACCCTCTTAAAGCCAAGGCTCCGTGCCACGCGGGCGGCTGTTGGAGAAGCGAAAACCGGGATCTGCCGGTTCAGCCGCTGCAGGGTGGGGGGGTGGCAGTGATCCGGCTGGCCCTGGCTGAGGAGGATGGCGTCGAGTTTGGGCAGGGTTTCCGGTGTGAAGGGCGGCACCTGGCGGTGCTCCAGGCGGATGAACCAGGGCAGGCCAAAGAACACCAAGGGATCCACCAGCCACGGATCCAGCAGAAAAGTCTGGGTCTGGGTATGGATTAGCCAACTGTTGAGGTCGATGCGGGTGAGTTTCATGGTGCTACTGCCCGGTGATGGAGAGATCGGCTACCCAAATGCGGGGACACAGACCAGCAGGGGTGATTTGGGGCTCCGGCTCGACGTAGAAAATCGACTGCAAGAGTCCTAGAAAATCCCCCGCTACCGTTGCCGCCTCGATACTGATGCGCTCTCCCTGGCGCACCCACCAGCCCTGAAAGGGCAGGGAAAAGGATCCCTGCAGAGGCTTGACTCCGGCATGGAGAGCCTGCAGCTCGTCAATCCAGACCACATTCTCAGCCGTGGCCAGGTCGTAGGTGCTCTCTGGCGGAGCCCCGGCAAAGACGTGGTAGTAGTGGGCCGCCACCGTCACCTTAGCGCCGATATTGGCATGTCCCGTGGGCTGGGCCCCCAGGCGTTTGGCGGTGCCGGCGCTGTGCAAAAAGTGGGTCAGAACTCCATTGGTGATGAGGGAAACGCGGCGGGTGGGAGTGCCTTCGCCGTCGAAGCTAATTGCGCTCACGTTGGTAGGGTGCAAGGCGTCATCACACACCGAGAGCAGCGGCGAGGCAATCTGCTTGCCCAGTGAGTCGGGAGTGGACAGGCTTTGGTTGTCCAGGATGTTTTGGGCGTTGAAGAGATTGGAGAAAGCGCCCAAGAGGCTTAAAAAAGCTTCCCCGGAAAAAACCACTGTGTATTTCCCCGAAGGGATCCGCTCGTACTCCAGGTGGCTGATGAGTTTCTCGGCCGCTTCCTTGACGCAGCCCTGGATATCCAACTCCTCTAGACTGCGGGCCACCCGCACAGCGCCGGCGCTGCGGGGTTTGCGACCCTCTTGTTCTGCCTTGCCGTAGAGAAAGACCGAGGCCAGGGTGTGGCCCTCCTGCCGCAGGGCTTGGTCGCTGTTGAGGTAAAAGCGGTCGATCTGCCGCTGGGCCAGGCCGTTGTAGGGTACCCCCTGGATGGCGGGATGGGATCCCAGTAAAGCCTTCTCGGCGGCCAGCAGTTGCTCCAAAAGCTCACTGGCCAGCGCCAGCGGCCTTTTGTCGTTACAGGGCTGGAGAATGGGCAGCTTCGCTTCTGGACTCAATTGGGGTGCGTGTTCCCGCACGCCGAAGTGGCTGGCTTCCAAGGCCGTCTGCAGAGCCAGTTCCAGCCCTGCCTCGTCCACAGCAGTGGTGGAAGTCACCCCCACCTGGCCCTGGTCGTTCCAGGCCCGCACCGTCACACTGCAGCGGTGAGAGGCTTTTACCTGACGGGGCTCCCCCTGCTCAACCTGCACGCTGGTCTCGTCCACCTCGGCTCCATAGAGATCAAACTGGGGGATCCCCAAACGTTTGGCACAGCTTTGCGCCTGTTCGGCCAAGGCCTCAACTTGCAACATCCCTACTCCTTCCCTAGCGACGGGCCAGCCAGGCGGTCAAGTCCTCCACGCTGTGGAAATCCAACAAAGCTTCCCCTAGCGCCTCCAGCTGCGACGGCGGCAAGGCCCAAATCTGGTTTTCCAAGGCCGGGTCAAGGGATCCCAGCTTCCGCCGCAAAAGCCGCAAAACCAGTGTTGCTTCCCCGTGTTGCAAACCCTGTTGCAAACCCTGTTGCAAGCCCTGTTGTAAGCCCAGTTGCAAGCCTTCTTTGCGCCCTGCTTCCAACCCCTCCCGCAGAGCTTCTGCCCGCCATTCCTGGTAGATCACCGATTCCCTCATATCCAAGGACCTCATGATTTGCCGAATCAAGCCCCGATCCAATGCTAGTCCTGCCAAAACGGCTGTTGCCGCTGCCAATTCCCGCTGCTCGCTGGAGTCTGGCAAGCGCTCCAGCTCAGCAACGACTTCTCGTAAGGTTTCTCCAGGATCCTCCACCTGGCCTAAGACTCGAAAAGGCAGCAGCGCTGGCCAATCGACCCTGGCTGGCAAATTACACTCCCACAGGCGAACGACTTCAAACTCATGGCTTAGCCTTTCTAGGCGAAAAGAGGTTTGGAAGACCCGCTGCGAGCGCGTTTTGCGAAGATAAATGACCACCTGCCGCACCGATAGCTGGGGATATTTCCGATAGAGGCGGAGCCGATAGTCGGCCATGCGAAAGGGGATTTCAGGATCCGGATCTGTTTGAAATTCCAGATGCAAAATGCCCTGCTGTAGCCCTAGCAGAATGACCGAATCGGCTCGCATGGGCTCCTCCGACAGTTCTGTGGGCAGAAGCTGTACCGGCAGAGCTACCTCTCCCATCAGCCAACGGGCAAACTGCTCCGGAAAGCGCTCCGCCAGGTACTTGCAGATGTTGTCGTAGGCCATGGGGGATCCCTGAAACTAGCGCCCGCCCACGGTGATAGAGTCCACCTTGATGTGGGGCTGACCCACAGTAACGTAGATGCTGCCGCTGACAGAACCGCAGAAGCCAGGCGCCAGGCGGAGATCCTTGGAGCACATGGAGATCTTGGTCAAGATATCCTTGGCTTCTCCAATCAGCGTGGCTCCCTTGAGAGGCTTGGTGATTTTGCCATTTTGGATGAGATAGGCTTCTTCCACGGCAAAGTTAAATTGGCCAGTGGGGCCGACACTGCCGCCCCCCATGCGCTTGCAGTAGATGCCTTTGTCAATAGAGGCAAACAGGTCGTCCAGTTCGGCGTCGCCAGGGGCGATGTAGGTGTTGCGCATGCGGCTGGCAGGGGCAAAGGTGTAGTTTTGCCGGCGACCACTGCCGGTGCGGGGATGGCCGGTGCGCATGGAGCCGGCCCGGTCGGCCAGGAAGTTTTTCAAAATGCCCTTTTCAATGAGCAGGGTGCGCTGGACGGGCATGCCCTCGTCGTCCACGTCCAGGCTGCCAAAGGCCCCCTCGGAAAGCCCCTCGTCCCAGGCGGTGAGGTTTTTGTGGGCAATTTTCTGGCCTTTTTTGTCGGCAAAGGGAGTGGTTTTGCGCTCGATCTGGGTCGTTTCCAAGAGATGCCCACAGGCCTCGTGGAAGATGACGCCGCCAAAGGCGTTGGACATTACAATCGGGTAGGTGCCCGATTCCACATAGTCGGCATAGAGCATCTGGCCAGCGGCTTCTGCCAGCTCCTGGCTGTGGGCTACGAGATCCCAGCGGCGCAAAAAGTCGGGATCCCGGGTGCCCCCTGCGCGTTGGCTAACGGAAGCGCGATGATCCCCATCGGCACAGAGCAGGGTAGAACTAACCGACTGGGTAAGGCGGATGTCGCGCACAAAGGTGCCGTCGCTGCAGGCCACCAGGATCTCCTGCCAGTCACGGAAGTAGTTGGTGCGGCGGGACTGAACATGGTGAGCTTGCCGCTTCAGCTCTGCGTTGGCCCGCAGCAGGATCTCCCCCATCTCGGCAAGGGAGCTGCATTCCTTGAGCCAGCCGTCTTTACCGCGGCGCTCGGCGTAGTCCTGGAGCAGCCCTAGGTTGACGGTGGAGACCAAAGCAGCAGGGCCAGGGGGGGTGAGGCCCATCAAGAGCAGGCCTTTTTCTAGGGCAGCTTTGAGGCCGGCAAAGGAGAGATCGTTGGTGCTGACGTAGCAGTCGGCCAGGCCGCGAAACACCCGCACCCCCGCGCCGGTGGAAAGTCGAGGGGTGATGCTGGTGAGGGTGTCGTCTTCCGCCAGGCAACTGATGGAGTTAGCCCGCTCCAGGAAGATCTCCACCAGATCGGCGCCGGCAGCCCGCCCCCAGCCCAAGAGAGTTGCAAGGGGATCCCGCCAATCCTCGCCGAAGTGCTGCAGGGTGGGGCGGTAGTCGAGGTTGGGCAGTTCTTTGGATAAAAGCAGCATAGTAGGCCGAGAGCACTCAAAAGAGGGAAAGGGCAGGCTAGATGCCGCCATCTTTTGCTCCCTCAGTTTAACGTAAGGTGCGGAATTCCCCACCGTCTATACGGTGGGGAG
>NZ_JANSIR010000057.1:13220-26811 GCF_047462155.1 Synechococcus sp. OH2 | reverse complement strand
AGCGGGTGAGGAAACCCCACCCGCCTGCGCGGTGGGGTAGTTCATAAGGGGCTGCAATGAGCTGAAGATCAGAAAGAGCCAGAACAGGCTGCCCTAGTCCACCTTCCCACCTCCTCCCTTGCGTGGGATCCGCTTGCCTCAGCATTACAGCATCAAGCATAGCGAGCCTCGGTCCTGCCTCTGATGAACCTTAGGGGTCAACCTCAGAGGGAGTAAACCAGCGATCCAGAGCCTGTAGCAGATCGGGAACCGCAGTCTGCGCGATCCAAGCCTGGATGTAGGCCCGTTGCTCCGCCAAGTTCTCAAGGCGGCCCAGCTTTTGCATGGCCGCGAGGCGGCTCTCTGCCTCGGCGCGATTGGTCTGCAGATCCAGCCGTTGATCGGGGGTGAGGGGATACTCTGTCTGGGCCAACAGGTGATCGGCCACCATCAGGAACACCAGAGGCCCCGCCAGCTCCACCTGAGGCTCGGTTTCCCCCTCAACCTCGGTGGCGCCCAGAGCCCCCCAATCCTCGAGATCTTGAGCCAGATCCTGGCCCAGTTGCAGCAGCTCCTCCGTCGAGACAGCCTGCAGCGCCCTCTCGGCAACAGCCCGCAGCGGCTCTAGGGAAACCCCATGGCTGGTGGCTAGTTCGGCCAGGGCCTGTTCCCACTGGGCTCGTTGCGCCTGCAGCACCGCTTGTTCTGCAGGGGAAAAATCCAGCCGCTCCAGCAGCACCTGCAGTGTCACCGCTCCCAGCAGCAGCGGCGGAAAGCGCAACAGAGTAGAGGCGGATCCTGCCTGGTTCAGGAAAGCCTCCAAATCGGGGCCGGATCCCGCGTCCAACAAATCCTGCAGGTAGGCCAGCACCTGCGGCAGCGAGGTCAACCTCAGAATCCCTCGCACCTGCGCCCGCAACTCTGCCGGGATCCCAAGGAACTGTAACTGAGCTTCAGCTCGCCCCCGCGCTTCCGCGATCACCTCCGGCAAATCCGCCGTCGCCTGACCAGCCTGTAACAGGGCCTGGCTGGAGTCCTGCAGCAAGCTGGCCGCCTCCACAAACAGCAGCAACTGAGGGATCCGCAGCGTCGGCAAGACCATCTCAATCGGCCTCTTCGCCAAGCTGGGGATCAGCAAGGGATGGCGTTGTTGCAAACTCGGCTGAGGTCCCCTCAGGAGCGGGCTTGTGCCAGTGGAGGCCAATCAGCGCGTCGTAGACAAAGCTCCAAAACTCGCCCTTCTGCCAAATGCCCAGCGTCTGGTGGCAGTTGCGCGCATCCAACTCCGGCTTAGCCACCCAGTAGGCCGCCTGATACTTGTACCAAGGAACCGAGGGCCAGAGGTGGTGGATCAGGTGATAGTTTTGCCCCAGCAGCAGAATATTGGTCAGCCAGCCGGGGTAAACCCTGGCGTTGTACCACCGCTCCTGAGACTGAAAAGGACGATGGGGTAGATAGTCGAAAAACAAGCCCAACAGGAAGCCCATGATAAAAGCAGGGGGCAGCCAGT
Organism: Synechococcus sp. OH2; assembly: GCF_047462155.1. Taxonomy (NCBI): domain Bacteria; kingdom Bacillati; phylum Cyanobacteriota; class Cyanophyceae; order Synechococcales; family Synechococcaceae; genus Synechococcus; species Synechococcus sp. OH2. The sequence continues at coordinate 25,322 of NZ_JANSIR010000057.1, read as the reverse complement.
AGTTCATGATGTAGTCGGTGTAGCCAAAGTGAATGGCCAGCGCAAACGTTAGGATCACCACCAGCCGACTTAGGCCCCATTCCAACAGATCCCAGCGGCCTTTGCGCCAGAGCTGCCGCTTAAAGAAAAACACCTCATGGTAGAAAAAGCGCGGTGCGATCAGCCATAGCGGGCCTCCCGTGGAAACGTAGTGATCGGGATCGTCTTCGGGATGGTTGACGTGGGCGTGGTGTTGCATGTGAACCCGCTTAAAGACAGGATAGACAAAGCCCTGCAACAAGGCAGAGCCGTGACCCAGCGCCTCGTTCAAAAAGCGGTTGCGGTGGGCAGAGCCGTGAGAGGCATCGTGGATCACCGTGCCCAAAACATAGAGGGCGACAAAGTTGAGCCAAAACACCAGCCACCTGGGCCAATGCCAAAAGGCGTACCCGCCAAAGCAAGAGGCCGAAAGCGCCACTGCTGCCAAAAACATCAGCAGGGTGGGATTCCAAAATTCTGGCGGCGGCCCCAACAGCTCACGGGGTAACGTGAAAGGCTTGGGATCCGGTTGCGAAGTCGCAGCAGCAGTCATCGGCAGCCATCCTTGGGTGTGCACAGTGCAGACGGGGAGGATGGATCAAGGCAACAGAGCCAGTTCATCACCTCGAAAAGCAGGGGAAGAGATCGATTTGTTAACTTTCGTTAGTATACGGCAGAGAGACGCCCCCCTCGTTGAACCCGGCCGGATTTTTCTTGCCAACTCCAGTCCATCCAGGCCGGTTGCGACAGACAGGGATCCCGGCGAAGAGTAAACAGGCCCTGAAGCCAGAAAGACTACAGTGTGAGGTTTTGTTGCGGCCTCTGTTGCAATTCATGTGGGGATCCCCTTGGGAGTTGCGGAATGGGGGTAATCTAGGGTGCGGTTAACCCAAGCTGAGGAGGAAAACCATGCTGCCCGTTGTTGCGCCATTGGCCATGACTGCCCAAACCAGCCCTTGGTCTCCCCTGAGCGCGGTGATTATCCTGCTCTGCACAGGGCTGGCCTACTTAAGCTTCAAGTCCTCTTCGGGTGTGGCTTCAGAAACAGGGCCTGTGTTGGGGATGAGCTGGCCGGAAGTGTTGGGAGTTGCCAGCTTCGGCCATCTGCTGGGCGTGGGAGTGATCCTGGGCCTCTCCAATATGGGGGTTCTCTAAAGCATTTTCCGTTTACATTTCTTGACTTTAGCGAGAATCTCCGCCCGGCAATGTTAAACTCTCTATCAATCCTGAAAAGAGCAGTTTTTTCAACTTCACTTCCTTCCCCCCGAGGTTTGTTGCTATGTCTGCAATGATGCTCCTGGCTGCTTTGCCAGAAGGCTATGAGCTGTTCGATCCCCTGATCGACATTCTGCCCATCATCCCTGTTTTGTTCTTTTTGCTGGCTTTTGTTTGGCAGGCGGCAGTGGGCTTCAAGTGAAGTCTTTAGAACAGATTTCTCCGCTGCTTTCCGCTGCCCCTCTTCCTCTGGTTGAGGGGCTCTCTAGTCGTCATGGAGATCTCACTCAGGCTGGGGCACCGTTCCTCTATCCTGATCCTTAAACAACCAAGTGGCAATTAAGTTGCGGCGACCTCTAACTTCTCCCTTGCTGGGGGATTTGGGGTCGGTCGCCGGTGGCGGTGCGGCTCAGGGGTTAAGGCTCGCGGTCGAGGACGCCGGTAATCCAGAGTACCCCTGCCAAGCAAACAAAGTGGGCAAACGTCACGTTGATGTTGGCAGCCAGCAGCAGCACCCCTGTTACCTGGTTAGCCTGGGTGCGGGCAAACATACGCGCCAACAGCTCGCCCACCTGCGCCTCCATGCCGATGAGGGCAAGGAAAGCCCCGATTAGGCTGACGTAGGTGACCAACTGCAACTGCCTAGGCAGATCCAACTGGCTCAAGGCATCGGCAGAGGCTGAGCGGCGCTCGGCATGGAGCAGGTAGCGCCAGTTGAAGAATAGGCCCGCCCCTAGGGTTAGAAGTGTGAACAGAGTGAACCAAAAGGCGATCACAGCCCCCAGCGAGTCATCCCGGTAGACGGTATTTTGGCCGATTAAAAACCCCAGCCAGAGCAACAGGGCCGTTGCTCCCAAAACCGCCTGAAACCAGAACCCGAAACGGCGAGTCATGCGTAAGCGAGACTTCATCCGCTCGACAGCCGCCCGTACTGACGGCGACATAGGCTCGTTCATCTTTCTCCCCTGCTCGACTGGCTGAACACCGACTTTCGCATCCAGCCTATCGTTATCTCCTGCCTCCAGTCACATCCACCTTGCCTGGCCTGCCTCAATGGGGAGAGATTAGGGCTTCGGACTTTCCCTGGGATCCGCGCTTTGCAGGCGCAGGATTTCGGCTTCGATGCGCTGTTGGAGGTCTCTGCCTTCTTCGGAGCGAATCAACAGGGTGATGCGGTTGTATTCAGGCACGGTCATGCCGTGGCGGGTGATGATCTCGGTGGCGGTGCGAATGAACTCCCGCCGGATTTGATCTTTGCTGGCCGGATCCGCGGTGGCCTGGGAGCGCTGCTGGGCCTCTTGTCGGTGCGGCTCCATCTCCAGGACGATGCGGGCATACTTGGCGACCTGTTCATCGGTCAAAACTAGAGAGGTGGCGGCAGTTTGGGCTACGGCCAGAGAAACGGTCAATACCGGGATCGAGGTGCAGACCCAGATCAGGCCCACCAGCCCTTTTTGGGCCACGCTGGGCATCGAGAATGCCGTCCATCGTCTCCGACTTGCTTGACCTGACACCGCTGCTATCTCCCCACCCAATAACGAACTCTCTCTGGGGTTGCCGGTGCTTTTGGGAGCCCCTTTCTTTTGGTGTAGCTTTCGCTGTTACCCAGATTCAACCCACTCCCAGCCAACCGTGTAGGCTCTGATGCTATCTGGTCTTCCCCACGCAAAGCCAGGGATCCCAGAGCTTGCTTCTCTATTTGACCCAAAAGCGGCCTTGAGGTTCCTGTTAGAGCATCAAACAGCCCGAAAGGGAAGAGCCTTTGGGATAATGGGGTAGATGCTCGTTGTTGCCTCTATGAACTTGGAACGTCGCCCGGTTTTCCCGTTTACCGCCATCGTCGGCCAAGAGGAGATGAAGTTGGCTCTGCTCCTCAACGTCATCGATCCCCGCATCGGCGGCGTGCTGATCATGGGGGATCGGGGCACGGGCAAATCCACCACCATCCGCGCCTTAGCCGATCTCCTGCCCCAGATCGAGGTCGTCAAAGGGGATCCCTTCAACAGCCACCCGCGGCAGCGAGACCTCATGAGCGATCAGGTGTGGGAGCGACTGCAGGCGGGAGAAACCCTAGAAACCACCTGGATCCAGGTGCCGATGGTGGATCTGCCCTTGGGGGCCACGGAAGACCGGGTCTGCGGCACTCTCGACATCGAGCGCGCTCTCTCCCAGGGGGTGAAGGCCTTTGAGCCGGGGCTGTTGGCCAAAGCCAACCGCGGCATCCTCTACGTGGATGAGGTGAACCTTCTGGACGACCACTTGGTGGATGTCTTGCTGGATGCGGCGGCCTCCGGCTGGAACACAGTCGAGCGCGAAGGCATTTCCATTCGCCACCCGGCCCGCTTTGTCCTGGTGGGATCCGGCAACCCCGAAGAGGGAGAATTGCGGCCCCAACTCTTGGATCGCTTCGGCATGTTCGTGCGCATCGAAACGGTGCGGGATCCGGCCCTGCGGGTACAGATCGTCGAAGAGCGTAGCCAGTTCGACACCGATCCGCAGGCCTTCTTGGCCAAATACGCCGAGGCCCAGCAACGCCTGCGGGAACGGATTGAAAAAGCACAACACCTGTTGCCCGCTGTGGGGGTGGATCCCGACTTGCGCCTGAAGATCTCTGGGGTGTGTGCAGCTTTGGAAATAGACGGGCTGCGGGGAGATATCGTCACCAACCGCGCGGCCAAAGCGCTGGCAGCTCTGGAAGGGCGTACTGAAGTGACTGTTGCCGATATTCGCCGGGTCATCAGCTTGTGTTTGCGCCACCGCCTGCGCAAGGATCCTCTGGAAACCATTGACTCCGGCTACAAGGTCGAGAAGGCCTTTAGCGAGGTGTTTCAGGTGAGCCTGGAGAGCGCTGCTTAGCCTCCCCCTCACCCCCAGCCCCTCTCCCTTTGGGAGAGGGGAGCTAGGCAAACAGGGTTTCTAGTTTGTCGGCAATGGCGGCAATCCAGGCTTGCTCCTGGCGGCTGAAGCTGCGGGGGGTGTCGCTGCCCAAGATGAGGCATCCCTTTTGGCCAATGGGCTGGCAGAGAACCGCCTGGGATCCGGGGGGCAGCAGGCCCTCGAACTCGGCGCGGGCCGGGAACAGTTTCAAATCCACCAGATAGACGGGCCGTCCGGTCTGCAACACCCGCTGCAAGACGCTCTGGGGCCGGATGGAGGGCAACTGGCCGGGGCTGGCCAGGATCCCCCGCTGCAGGAGGGTGCGCCCCTCCACCCAGATCACTACTGTGCGGGCAGCAGTGGTGCTAAGGAGCGTGTGGGAGGCCCAGGCCAGCTCCAGTTTTTCCCTCTCGGAAAGATCCGGATCCCAGTCACAGCCTGGACTCCCCTGTAGGGTAGATGCCTGGGGGGGACGGGGCTGGATCTGCTGCCACAGCAGGCCGGTCAAGATCAGAATGGCGCTGAGGAGGATCCCTAAGGCATCAGAGCGGGACTGGCTGGCCAGCAACTCCGGCGTAAACGCCAGCCGGTTAATGACCAGGAGGGTGCTGCCCAAAAGGCCGGTTACCAAAGGCAACCGCCTCACCCAGCGATTGGGATCCTGGGAAGCTGGAGTGGATTTGACCCTCAAGGCAGGGGTATCTGAGCGCTCGGTAAGTCCAGTCTAGAGCTATCCAAGACATCAGAGACGGCTCCAAATGCCAAGGCGCTCTTGGCGAGCTTTCTTTTCCAGGCCGCGGAAGTAGCTGTCGTATTTGATGTTGTGGCTGTAGGGGATGATGCGGGCCAGGCCGTTGCGCACGAGCATGGCGTTCATCTGCTGGCCCTCCAACCAGACGTAGGCCTCCACCAGGCCGGTGGCATCGACGTTGCGCAGCAGCTTATCCCCTTCCAGCTTGACGGTGCGGCGGAGGATGCGCTCGCGCATCAGCTCAGTAGCTTGCTGATAAAAGGGATCCTCCTCTGGGCGGAGGCCCTGGATGCCGGCCAAGCGGATTAGGCGCAGTTTCTGCTCCCCTTCGATTTGCACCACCAGCGTGTCGCCATTCACCACCCTCACCACCACTGCCGCGGGGTAGCGATCGAAATAGTGGTTGTCGAAGTAGAAGGGGGTGTCGGGCACCACTCGCCGCTCCCCCGATCCGTGGCCAGGAAGGACGGGCAGGGCCAGGAGCCATCCCAACACCGCCGAGCCAAAAGCAATACGCCGGAACCTCATCTTCTCCCCCTTGCGATCCCCTTCTTCCCTAGGGCGTAATGGTAGCGGCAACTCCCTGGAAGACAACCCCTTGCAAGGGATTCGGATCCAATGGCCAGTCTTGGAGATGGGGAGCCCTTTATGAATGAGGGTTCTGGGCGAGCAACTCCCGATCCAGGGGCAGAGGGGCAACCGGCTGGGTGAGAGTAAACTGGCCGCTGACAATCCACTGTTTAAGGATCTCGGCAACTTGCATTGAGCGGCGCAGGCTGGCCAGGGGAGCAGTGCGCACCTTGCGGCCGTTGAGGGTGATGTGGCCGGATTTGAGCTGGGCATAGCTCACCAGGCCAAAGGTGGGCCGCACCCGCCGGGGGATAGAAAAGTCGATCACCGGCGCCACCAGTTCCTCATCCCGGACAGCAATGGACTCCAGATCGGCAGGGGAGAGGATGGGGATGGGGATCCCCACCCCCAACATCAAGCTGGGGCCGTAGTTGCGGAAGTAGCAGCCCCGCACCCATTCCGCTTGCATCTGTTTGGCGTCACCAATGAGGGCCAAGGTGGCTGCTGGGCCAATGGGGGTTTGGTTGGGCAGCCGTTTTTGCCGCGGGAAGTGTTGGGTGCCTTCCCAAGCTACATAGCCGGTGCCCCCTCCTAGGAAGATGCGGCTGCCGATCCCCACCCGGCGCAGGAGGGGGTCGTTGAGGAGGGGGGAGAGCTCACCTGGGTTGGAATAGACGGCATTGCCCAGGTTGGGTTCCAACAGGCCCAAATAGGTGTACAAGGGCCGATCCCCACCGTTGACGCCGACAATGAAGTTTTGGTAAGCGTTGCGAGGGTTGAACAAGTAGAACTGGTTGAGCTGATCCCGCGTCAGAGTGGTCTCGTAGTCGGCCCGGGGATAGCAGTCGGTTACCTGGCCAATGGCCCGCAGGTGCACCCGCTTGCCGGCCACCAGATCGGCGATGACGTGGCCGCCTCCATAGGGGTGCTCGGCTTGCTCACTGGGCTGGGCCGCCCCAATGTAGAGATCGACAGCCCCAAAGCCGGCATAGGCTGGCACCCCGTTCAACCAGGCTTGGCGAATCTTAATGGGCGGATCCGTATGGCCCAGGTTGAGGATTGCCCCTGACGACTCCATTGGCTCAAAGGTACCGGTGGTTACCACATCCACCTGCTCAAAAGCCTGCTCAATGCCCAGGGTGGCCAGCTTGGCTTTGGCCTCTAGGGCCGTCCACACCCGCACCTGGCCTTGGGCAATGCGCCGATTAATTTCTGCCAGCGTTCTCTCCATTGCCTCGCAAGGAATGGCGACAAATAGTCCGGGCAGACTTCTGCCCGCTGAGAAGCTAGGGTAGCTTGGAGGGGCTTTCCAGGGATGGCCGCTCAGTACCCTTTCAGGGCTAGGTTGGGCGTTTGCAAGGCGGCTTCCACCCGCTGCACCTGGGTTTTGAAGCTGCCATCCGGCTCCAGCCATATCTGCCTTAGGGCCGGAGGGATCACGTCCAGGCTAAACCGAGAGCTCTTGGGGCAAAATTGCACACAGGTGGAGGGGCAGGCCAAGTAATCAACCCCCTGGCGGCGGCAGTGCAGCTCTTGATGAATGTGGCCAAAGATCACCAAGCGGATGTGGTCGAACTCGTCCAAGACCTGAAACAGCCGCTCTGGCTGCTGCAGGGCGCTTTGATCCAGCCAATCGGAACCTACCGAAAAAGGGGGGTGATGCAGGGCCAAGAGAACATGGTTCTGGGCAGCCTGGCTGCGCTGCAGCTCTTGGCGGAGCCACAGCAAGGTGCGATCCGTTAGGTAGCCGCTGTCTTTGCCCGGCACCAGAGAGTTCAATAAAATGAAGCTCCAGTTCTCTCGACTGAAGCTTTTCTCCCCGTGTACTCGCTCGGCGCGGAGCTCTGAGTTCATGTTATGAAGGCGATCGTGGTTCCCCGCCAGCCAATAGGTGTCGATGGGAAGAGCCTGCAGATGCTCTCGCAAACGGGCGTAGGCGGCGGCGCTGCCATCTTGGGCGAGATCCCCAGTGAGCAGCAGCAGATCGGGCAAGGGATCCAAGGCGGCAATCGCCTTTTGCACCTGCAGAAAAGAGGTTTCCGTGTCCACCCCCAGCAGTCGCTGGTGCGGCTTGGCAAACAGATGCAGGTCACTGATCTGAACCACGTATACGGTCATAGAGAAGGGGGATAGGAGTCCATCTCTGCAGGTTTAAAACATTAACGTTTTAGCACCAGATGCCTCAGCCGGGATCGGCAGGCAACTCCATCGGGAAGGCTCAGCTTTAACTTGCCCAAGTCCACCCGCCCGGTTCAACCCCTTGAGAAAATCTTCTAAGGAAAAGCTTCAGGAAACATTCAGAGAACGGCCCACATTCCTGAAGGCGGCCTGCACCTGGGGCCAGCGGGATTCTTGGGTGGAGGCCGTCAGAGTATAGAGGCGATGGTGGCGCACGGTTACCGTCACTATCTCGTGGCGGAGCTGGGATCCCAGGTCAGTTTGGTATTCAAACAGGTAGTAAGGCTGGCCTTGCCGCTCAAAAGCTTCGGCCGCCAACAACTGGGTCGAGCGACCGGATCCGGCGGGGGCGATGATCTTCTCCGCCACCAATTGCCCCACCTCATCCGGGCCACCCAGGTCGGCGATCGTCTCTCCCTTGTCAAAGGGGGCGATCATCAGGCTGACGTTCTCCGTCTCGTACACCAAGTCGCGCAGAAGTACCGCTGGCCCTTTCCCTGGCCCCAAGTTCACCGCCACCATGCCGTTGGGATAGGCAAAGGCAAAGGCCCCGCCAGGATCCCTGTAGGCGCGCAGGTTGGAGCCTGCGGAGCAGGCACTGGTGAGCAAGCTGAGGCAAACACAGAGCAGTAACAACACCCCAGAGAGCCGCTGTCCTAATTGGGCAAAATGCCCACCTTGTGCTGCTGACATACCGGGATCCTCCGCTCAGATTGGTTACCCATCCCAATCATCCTAATATGGGCGCCTCCTCTCTAACCAGCGAAAAAAAGAACCTAGAAGTTCTTCAGCGGGATCCGTTCTGGTAGTGGCGGGAGCGCAACACCAGCACATCCGAGAGCTGGCGCAATTGACTCTGAACTTGGTCGAGCTGTTTTTTGTCCCGCACATCAATACAGAGATCGATTAGGGCCGTGCGGTTGGCAAAAGTCTGCACCCTAGCATTGCGCACATTGATGCTTTGATCCGAGAGACGGGAGAGGATGTCCCGCAGCACGCCAACGCGGTCAATGACCTCCAGGCGCAGTTCCACGGGGTAGATCTGGGTGCTCTGCCGCAGTTGCTCCTCATTCCAGCGCACTGGCACGAGTCGATCGCCCGGAACTTGAGCCACCCGCGGACAGTCGCGATGATGAATGGTGATGCCCTTGAAGCGGGTGACCACGCCCAGGATGGGATCCCCTGGCAGCGGGTTGCAGCATTTGGCCAACTGGTGCTTCAGGCCCTCCACCCCTAGGATGGGAGATTGGGATCGGCTAGAACCTCGGCCCCCATCGGCCCGCGGCAGCAGCAGCTTGGCTTTCTCAAGGGATCCCTCCTCGGGTGGGGGAGAGACGGCTGGCTTGCTTACCTCCTGCAGCCGATGGATTACCTGTGTGGGGGTTACCTCTCCATAGCCCAGCGCCGCCAGCAAATCCTCCACGCTGCTATAGTTGAGCTTCTCGGCAACCTTTTGCATGCGCTCTGACTTGAGCAGCGCATCGAACCCCGTTTTGCCCAGCTCCCGCTCCAGCAACTGCCGGCCGCGGGCAATATTTTGCTCGCGATTGGAGCGCTTAAACCACTGGCGAATGCGGTTGCGGGCTGAACTGGTGGCGACAAAATTAATCCAGTCCAGGCTGGGGTGGGCATTTTTGTGGGTGATGATCTGCACAATGTCGCCGTTGCGCAGGCGGGTATCCAAAGGCACAATCTTGTTGTTTACCCGCGCCCCAGCGCAGTGATCCCCAATTTCGGAGTGAATGCGATAGGCAAAGTCCACCGGGCAGGATCCCTGGGGCAGGGCCAGCAAGTCTCCTTTGGGCGTGAAGACGTAAACCTCGCTCTCAAATAGGTTCTCGCGAATAGTGTCCAGGTATTCTTTGTCGTCCTTGAGGTCGTTTTGCCACTCCAACAGTTGCCGCAGCCAGGTAAAGCGCTCTTCCTCGGGCTTTACGGGGGTGCTGCCGGCTTCTTTGTACTTCCAGTGGGCGGCAATGCCGTATTCCGCCACACGGTGCATCTCTTCGGTGCGGATCTGCACTTCCACCGGTCGGCCCTGTAGGCCAATCACAGCCGTATGCAAAGATTGGTAGCGGTTGGCCTTGGGGAGACCAATGTAGTCTTTGAAACGACCTGGAATGGGGCGAAAACAGTTGTGAACAACCGCCAGCACCCGGTAGCATTCACTCACGGTTTGCACGATAACCCGCACCGCCAGGAGATCGTAGATCTCGTGAAATTCCTTGCGCTGCTGCTGCATCTTGCGGTAGATGCCGTACAGGTGCTTGGGCCGCCCGCTAATCTCAAAGTGCTCTAGCCCCGCTTGAATGAGGTGCTTGCGCAGCTCTTCAATAAACGCTTGGATCTCTGCCTCTCGCTCACTGCGCTTGGCGTTGACCAGCTCTTGGATCTGGCGATAGGCTTCGTGGTCCAGGTACTTAAAGGCCAAGTCTTCCAGTTCCCACTTGAAATGCCAGATCCCCAGCCGGTTGGCCAAGGGGGCAAAGATCTCCATAGTTTCGGCTGCAATCTGTTTTTGCTTGTGGGGGGGTAGATATTGCAGCGTGCGCATGTTGTGCAGGCGATCCGCCAGCTTGACCACAATGACCCGAATGTCTTTGGCCATGGCCACAAACATGCGGCGGAAGTTTTCCGCTTGCTGCTCGGTTTTGCTGGAGAAATTAAACTTAGAAAGCTTGGTTACCCCCTCCACCAGCAGGCGAACCTCAGGGCCAAACTCGGCCTCTAGGGCCTCCAGGGTAACTTCCGTATCTTCCACAACATCGTGCAGAAGGCCAGCAGCTACAGTAACGGCATCGCCCCCCAGCTCCCGCAGCAGGCTGGCCACGGCCACTGGGTGGGCGATGTAGGGATCCCCTGATTTCCGCTTTTGGCCCTTGTGCAAGCAGTAGGCAAACTCGAAGGCTCGGCGCAGCAAATCCGCCTCTTCGGCCGTGTAGGATCGCAGCCCATCGCCGAGATCTTCAGCGCCTGAAAGCAAAGCCCGCAGCCATCCCGGCACCTCAAAATCAAGGCTATTTAGGTCAAAGCCTCCTTCTAAACTGGTGGCCACAGCAGGCTGACCCATGGGAACCTGACAAGAAGGATGGTTTAACTGCTACCTATAGTATCGATCACCGAAGTTCCTTACAGCTTATCCTCGACCTGGCTGCAGGCAGGTTAAGGGAAAAAGCTGCGAAAAAATGCAGCAAAGACGGGCCGCTGATGCTAAGCCCGCCCCTAACCGTGGGGAAAAAGCTAATTGGAGTTAACGTTCTACACCTATCCTATCACTTACCCTACAGCATTCCGTAGCAAGATATACATACCAAGATCTGGTGGAGCTAGCCTCCTGCCAGAGTGCTAGGAGGTGGGAGGGAGTTGCAAAGCCAGAGGCCCTAGCCAACCCTTGCGATAGTCGTTGAGAATTTGCCTTGCTGCTCGCTCGGTATCGCCTCGGTAGCGCCGTTGGGCCAGCTCCTGGATGGCTACGCTGCCAGGAGGGATCGGGTCGGGCCAGCCGTAGCGCCGTTGCAGGAGGACTTGGGCCTGGGGCTGCACCTGCAGCAGTTGTTCCACGAAGTAGGCCGCCACGCGCTCAGGGTCGTAGGCGGCTGCGCCGATGTCATCGCAGATGGCCAGCAGCGTGGCTGCCCGTTGATCCGGCAGCGAAGGCGGGAGGATGCCCGGTGAGTCTAGCAAATCCAGCTCCCCTCCCAGCCGCACCCACTGCAGTTGCCGGGTTACCCCAGGGCGCGCGGCACTCTCGGCGGCCCGCCGTCCCAAAAGTCGATTCAGGAGGGCAGACTTGCCCACATTGGGAAAGCCCACCACCACTGCCCGGATGGCCCGCGGCCGCATGCCCCGCTGCTGGCGCCGCTCGTTTACCGACTGCCCCAGCTGTAAGATGGCTTGCTTGAGGCGAGGCACCCCCTCTCCCGATTGGCCATTGGTGGGATAGACAGGGATCCCTTGCTGGGAAAAATACTCCTGCCAAGCTCTGAGATCCCTGGCCTCGATGGCATCGGCTCGGTTAAGCGCCAAAAGGCGCGGCTTGTGCCCCAGCCACTTGTCTAGATCGGGATGGCGACTGGCCAGCGGGATCCGCGCGTCCAAAACCTCAATGACCACATCCACCCGCTGCAGTTGTTCCCGCAATTGGCCAATGGCCTTGGCCACGTGGCCGGGATACCACTGGATGATTGGAGAACTCATGCCAGCAAAAGCTGGGGCCGAACCCCAGAAGACTCTAAGCCAGGGGCAGGATCCACTCTAGCCTGTCCAGCTTGCTCCTCCTCCGCTCGACCTGCCAACAGAAGTAGAAAAGGATACAGGCAAGAGGCAGATGGCAGCCCCTTCCTGCTCGTAGGCAAGCTAGCGTTAAGGGATGTAACGGAGGAGGAACGATGGTCAAGCGCGTGCGGTTGGATCCCATTGCCCAAGTGTCGGAAGTGGCCACCAACAGCAACTTGCTCTCGGTGCTGCTGCAGGAAGAGCTGAACGTGTTAAAA
>NZ_JANSIR010000057.1:9148-13040 GCF_047462155.1 Synechococcus sp. OH2 | reverse complement strand
CCCCGCGGGAGCAGCGTACCCTGGAGGTGATCCCCAGCCGTCAGCCCAATTCCCGCCTAGCCTGCCAGGCGCGAGTTCTGGGGGAAGGGGTGGTGGTGGAATTGCCGGTGGGGATGTACATCAATGCCTTTAAGGACATCGAGGTGTTGATTGGGCGGCGGGCGGAGCAGCCCCTTTTGCACCCGATAACTGGCGCCGTTTTGGTGCAGGCGGGCAAGCTGATTACGCGCTCGGTGCTGGAGTCGGTTAAGGATCTAGACTTGAATATCCAAGAGGCTTTGGCCCGCAGCAGCCGAGATTTTTAGGGTTTTACCGCGTTTAAGGCCAGCTTAGCCAATTTTGAGGAAGGCTCTATGGCCCCTGTGTTTCTTGGGATCGACCTGGGCACTTCGGGGATGCGGGTGGTAGCTCTCTCGGAAGCAGGGGAGATAGTGGGCAAAAGCGAGCGCTCCTGGGATCCCCCAGAAACCAATCCAGGCCGCTGGCTGCGCACCCTGAAGGCGCTGCTGGGCCACCTCAAAGCTCAACTGGGGGATCGCTACGCCATTGTTGCCCTCAGTGCCTGCAGCACCTCGGGTACAGTGCTGCCGGTGGACGGACGGGGCATGCCGCTGGATCAGGCGTGGCTGTATTCCGACCGGCGGGGCCAGGCCCAGGCTCAGCGCTTGGGGATCCCTGCCAGCTGGGGGCTTAGCCGCTGGCTGTGGTGGGCAGAAGCCCATCCCGACCAATACCGAGAAAGCTACCTGGCCCATCCGGCGGACTTTCTCCTAAGCCAACTGGGGGGCCGCCAGCGGGTAACTGATCACACCCATGCCCTGAAAAGTGGCTTTGACCTAGAAACCTACACCTGGCCGCGGGAGTGGCTCTCCCAACAGGGCCTTGATCCCAAGCGCTTTCCTGAGGTGGTGGCGCCAGGAACAGTTCTGGGAACGGTGCGGCCTGAGTGGGAGCTGGGGCCAGAGGTGCTGATTGCTGCCGGGATCACCGATGGCTGTGCTGGGCAATTGGCTGCAGGGGCTACTCGCTTGGGGCAGGTTTCCACCAGCCTGGGCACAACTCTTATCTTCAAGGCCAACAGCTCTGACCCTGTGCAGAAGCCGAGTATCTATTCTCATCTGCACCCCGACCGAACCGGTTGGTGGCCGGGGGCAGCCTCCTTCTGCGGCGGCGGCGTCCTGCCCCACTTCTTTCCCGGCGGCGACTTTGCTGCCTTGGATCAGCAGGCGGAGGTCCATCTGCCCACGGGCCTAGTCAGCTATCCTCTCTGCCGGCCCGGCGAGCGTTTTCCCATCCTGGATAGCGAATTTGCCGGCTTCTTGCCCCAGGCGGAAGTGGGATCCCTTCGCTTTTATGCAGCTCTTTTGGAAGGGGTAGCAATGGTGGAGCGGCTAGGGCTGGAGACCTTGATTGCCCACGGGATCCCGGTGCAAGAGCCGCTGTTAACCACTGGCGGCGGCTGCAAAAGCCCCCTCTGGCTGCGCCTGCGCGCCAGCATCCTCGCCCGCCCCCTGGCAGTGGTCAGGCACCCGGAGCCGGCGGTAGGGGCAGCCATCCTGGCCGCCTCAGCCTATTGGTGCTGTTTGGTGCAGCAGGCTGCCGATCGCTTGGTACAGGTGGAACGCCTCATCCAGCCGGATTCCGAGTGGGTCAAGGCTTATGCCGAGATCTACTCGGAGTTCCGTAGCCGCCTTTTCTTTTCCAATTTCTAGGCATCCCCCCGAAGGGGGAACAAGAGAGCCTCTAGCCGCCGCTAGGGGCTTTCTTTCTGTTTCCAATTTCTAGGGATCCCCCCGAAGGGGGAACATTCGTGTTTCGTTAAAAGAGCCCTCTGAAGAGGCAAGTTTCCAATTTCTAGGGATCCCCCCGAAGGGGGAACTTACACCCCAACGGGGTGTTGGGTCGTGGAATCAGAAGTGTTTCCAATTTCTAGGGATCCCCCCGAAGGGGGAACCTCAAACTTCCGCTCGCCCAGCGGAGACCAAGCCGGTGCGTTTCCAATTTCTAGGGATCCCCCCGAAGGGGGAACGAAGAGCCTGACGCCATCGAAACCGACTGGGCGCCTGAGTTTCCAATTTCTAGGGATCCCCCCGAAGGGGGAACAGCCGCCGCCAAAAGGCTAGCAGTAATTGCGTCTAACGTTTCCAATTTCTAGGGATCCCCCCGAAGGGGAACCACACATCGCCGAGTTCTACAAGGACCAGCGCCAATACCGCCATTTACGTTTCCAATTTCTAGGGATCCCCCCGAAGGGGAACCGTTTACTTACTATGTGGCCCCGGGAGAGATAGAGGGGCTCGAGTTTCCAATTTCTAGGGATCCCCCCGAAGGGGGAACAGTCGACGATGTCTTCGACCAGTTCCTTTTGCACTGGGACGGTTTCCAATTTCTAGGGATCCCCCCGAAGGGGGAACTTGCTATCGGCCCAGCGCGGGTGTTGCGCCAGGGTCTCTCGTTTCCAATTTCTAGGGATCCCCCCGAAGGGGGAACCAGCAGGTTCGCAACTTGTACGACCTGGTGTGTTACTCGTTTCCAATTTCTAGGGATCCCCCCGAAGGGGGAACGAAATTTGAGGTCTTCCTGCCCCCCTCGGGGATTACCTCGTTTCCAATTTCTAGGGATCCCCCCGAAGGGGGAACAAGACACCGATTTCGACAGCCTGTACACTCTGTGGTGTTTCCAATTTCTAGGGATCCCCCCGAAGGGGGAACGCTCCAGAGCTCGGAGACTTCGGTCCTGGGTATATGAATGTGTTTCCAATTTCTAGGGATCCCCCCGAAGGGGGAACTTTCAATCAAGAACCTTCTTGAACAGCTAATTGCGAAGTTTCCAATTTCTAGGGATCCCCCCGAAGGGGGAACGTTCTTCCAAGTCGGCCCGCAGGGCGGCGCGGGTCTTACCAGTTTCCAATTTCTAGGGATCCCCCCGAAGGGGGAACTGGAGTTCCTACTGGGCTCCACATTGCGGCGACTTGTTTCCAATTTCTAGGGATCCCCCCGAAGGGGGAACGTAGTACCTCGCTCCTAACGAAGGTCTTCTTTTTCTAAAAGTTTCCAATTTCTAGGGATCCCCCCGAAGGGGGAACACTCGCCTCAGTGGCAGATGGGGTTGGGAGCAGGTCTTGGTTTCCAATTTCTAGGGATCCCCCCGAAGGGGGAACCTGATCAAGTAGGGTCTCGGTCGAGGAGGTTATAATTATACGTTTCCAATTTCTAGGGATCCCCCCGAAGGGGGAACGGGCCGCCGTCATCGGACTCCTGGTGGATCTTCAGAATTCCTATGTTTCCAATTTCTAGGGATCCCCCCGAAGGGGGAACACCAACTGCCGGTACACACTGGTCTCCCAGTGGGGCTCGCTGGGATCGTTTCCAATTTCTAGGGATCCCCCCGAAGGGGGAACCTGGCGGCTGCCCTTGCGAAGAAGGTGGGGCTGCCTTAGTTTCCAATTTCTAGGGATCCCCCCGAAGGGGGAACAGCCATAACCTTAGTTTAATACATATGAGTTATGATTCGCAGTTTCCAATTTCTAGGGATCCCCCCGAAGGGGGAACCCAAAAGCTATCCTGCCGCAGCTCGTCCAAAAGACGCTCAGTGTTTCCAATTTCTAGGGATCCCCCCGAAGGGGGAACGTCCGTAGCAGACGAGGGCGGTAAGGTATGTGTGGAGTTGATGTTTCCAATTTCTAGGGATCCCCCCGAAGGGGGAACATGAACCGGCGCTCGACGTGGTACGTCCCCTGCTGTTTCCAATTTCTAGGGATCCCCCCGAAGGGGGAACCCCAGCGCCGCCGCCCGATGGCGACGTAGAACCGTGTCCAGTTTCCAATTTCTAGGGATCCCCCCGAAGGGGGAACGGGTGGGCGATTAAACTCGCGAAGGATGACTGGGAAGTG
>NZ_JANSIR010000057.1:1313-8895 GCF_047462155.1 Synechococcus sp. OH2 | reverse complement strand
TGCGGGATTTGGCGAGGCGCTCGCGGAGCTGCTGATACCGTTTTTGTGTGCTTTTGGCAACATCATCCCCAGGGGTAGAGCGAGGAGCGCTCTAAGCAGTCTGGAAGCGCCTATAGTGGGAGAAGATCTCCAGCTTCCCTCGTTGTCGATGTCGGATCTCACCCCCACGGGTAAGCTTCTGGCCGGGATCCAGGCCCAGCAGGCTGGCGACTTGCAAACCGCAGAAGCTATCTACTTAGAAATTCTGGCGGAGTTTCCGGATCAAGCTGATGCCCTGCACCTGCTGGGGACGGTGGCCCAGGCCAAGGGAGAGGGGGAATGGGCGGCTGCTTTGATTGCCGAGGCCATTGCGCTCGATCCCTGCGTAGCCCTCTATCATCACAACCTGGGTGTTGTCTATGAATCTTTGGGGCAACTGGAAAAGGCGCTATCTTGCTATCGGCAGAGTCTGAGCCTCCATCCCAAGGCTTACCTTTCTGCTTTGCAAGCCGGCAAGATTCTTGTTAACCTACGCCGCCATCAAGAGGCGATCCCTTTGCTTGGCTCCTTGTTAGAAAATCCAGATCCAGCAGCAGGGATCCCTTGGGCTGAGGTGCATTTTTATCTGGGAATAGCCCATCGCGAGCAAGGGGAACACAGCGCGGCTCTGGCTCACCTGGAAAAGGCGTGGACTTTGGATCCCAATTTGGTGGTAGCTCGCTGGCTTTACCATCTCTATCTGCCCGCCCTCTATCAGGATGAGGAAGAGCTGCATAGATTTCGCTCTCGCTTTGTAGAACACCTGGATCGCCTCATTGAGGAGACGCCCTTGGACACCCAAGAGCAGCGGCGGCTTGCCTTTTTAGGGTCAAGCTGGGGAACACCCCACCATCTGCAGTACCAGGGCTGCGACGACCTGGAGCTGCAGAAAAAATACGCTCAGTTTGTGCAGCGCATCGTGAAATCTTGCTACCCCAATTGGCACTCTCTTCCCCGGCAACCAGGGGATCCCATTCGCGTTGGCTTTGTCTCGGCCTCGATGCGCGCCTGCTCCTACAGCCGTCTTTCTTTAGGGTGGGTGAAGTACTTAAAGGCGAGCTCCCAGTGGCCTTTTCTGGTGTTTGCCTACCATTTGGATCCTAGAACCGACTTCATGACAGAGCAATATCGTCAGTATGCCGATGTATTTCGCCACATTCCCACTGGCTTTGAAGATGCTGCCCGCCAAATTTTGCAGGATCAGCTCGATGTTTTGGTGTATCTGGAAATTGGCCTTTCTCCCCTGATTTTGCAACTGGCATCTCTGCGGCTAGCCCCAGTGCAATGCTCCACCTGGGCTCATCCTGTAACTTCTGGACTTTCAACCATCGACTACTTCCTCTCCAGCGACCTGATGGAGCCCGAAGATGGGCAGGCTCACTACAGCGAAACCCTAATTCGGCTGCCCCGCCTGGGTACCTGTTTTGAAAAGCCCGTTTTACCTCAGCAAAAGCGTCATCGTGGGGATTTTGGCCTGTGCCAAGACGCAGTAGTTTATCTTACCTGTCAATACCTGGGCAAGTACCTGCCCCAATATGACTATCTTTTTGCCGCCACTGCCCAGCGAGTGCCCAACGCTCAATTTGTCTTCTTGGCCTTGCCCAATGCTGCCATTGCCCAACACTTTTGGCAGCGTCTTTCCCGAACTTTCTCCGCCTATGGCCTTTCTGCAGAAGACCACTGCTTGATCTTGCCCCAACTGGATCATCAAGACTACTTGGATCTCAACCGCTGCGCCGACATTATGCTGGATTCCTACGGCTGGTCGGGCGGGATCACCACCCTGGAAGCTGTTGCTGCCGGCTTGCCTGTAGTGACCTGCCCTGGCCGGTTCCTGCGGGGCCGCCACACCTATGCCATCCTCAAAAGGATGGGCCTTGATCTCTTAATTGCCCAAGACCTTCAGCGCTACGAAGAGTTGGCCGTTCAACTGGGAACGGATCCCCAATTTCGGCAGCAAATCTCCCAGCAGATCCAACAGCGGCGCGACCTGCTCTTTGAGGATCGAGACTGTGTGGCAGCCCTGGCCCATTTCTTGCACCAGGCTGTCTCCCAGAAGCTGGCATGTCATACTCTCCCTATAGAAGCCTCCTAGCTCCCCACAGCAAGCAGTTTGGTAGAGTGGTACAGCTCCTCCAGGGATCGTGGCGGAATGGTAGACGCTACGGACTTAAAATCCGTTGTTCTTCAAGAACGTGAGGGTTCGAGTCCCTCCGATCCCATCCCCCCCTAGATTCACCGCAGCCCTGTCTGCTCGAGCAGGTTCAGCAAGTCCGGGATCGGCACCCAGGCATCCTCCCGATCCAACTCTGGGCTAGCCAGCAGGGCCACCAGGGCTGGGTCGCAGGTTGGAGCCAGCAGGGGGAAGTAGTCTAGTCCCACCACCTGGGCAAGGCTCCAGAAGTAGGGGAGCACGGCATTGCGGGGGAAGATCTCAACTACAAGAGTCCCAGGTTGACAAAAGGCAAGGTTGGTCAGGCCCGCTCCGTGGAGGCCAATGACTGCTTCTGCTGTTTGCATCAAGGCTATTTGCTCGGCTAGAGAAAGGGCTTCCAGTTGCACGGGCACAAATCCCCAGGGGCGCAAAGCCTCGAGAACCTCTGCCTCGTTGATGACCCGCCGCCAGCGGGCAGCCCGACGACTAATGTAGATCCGCCGCGGCAGCCCCGCCGCCTGCCCCAGAGGAGCCAGTTGCTGCAGCACTTTCCAGCCCCTAGGGGTTAGACACCCCACCGGCCCCGCCAGCGAGGGCACAATCAGGTTCTGCGCTTGCAGATGGGATCCCCCCGCCTGCTCAAAGCTAAGGAGGCGCTCTGGTGGGATCCCCAAGGCAGCTAAGCTTTGCACCTGAAAGGGCTTGCCCTGGTAGCCGTGGACCAAGAGGGGGATGTCCTTTTCGAGGACGCCGGAGCGGCGTAGGAGATCGAGGGCGGGCAGGATGTCCACCATCCAATGGAAGTAGTTGACCGCCCCCAGGGGCAAGAGGGCGACAGAGCCCTCCAGCAAAATTGGCGGCCCCAGGTGGGGTAGGTCCAAGACGGGGTGGTGCTCCAGGTGCTCTGGCTTCCAGTCCCAGTCGAGAAACTCCGGCGGCGGCAAGCTGGGGGAGACATCGGCCAGCAACTCACCCCTACGGGTAAGCACGGCGCTGGCAAAGCTGGCGTAGAGGTGGCGGGGATAGTGGCCCACGTGCACGGATCCCTGCGGAATCTGGGCGACAAAGGTCTCGGCCAAGGGGATCCGCTGCGAGCGCAGCTTTTGCCCAATGGCAGGGTCAGCCGTAGGAGGAGCTTGGAGACAGAGAACCCCTTCTGGATCCAGCACCTGGTAGCTGCCCTCGCCGGTGGCCTGGTGCCACTGCCGGGTGGTGAGGTAACCCTGGCTGGGCACTGGCAGGGGGTTGCCAGAACCGGACGGTGGGCTCTGGCAGGCTGGGGAAGGAAGGGTTGCCTGCGCAGGGAGCCAGCGCTGCTGCCAGGCCCGGTACCGCTCCTGCCAAAGGCTGCCCGGGGATCCCTGCAGGGCCTGCTCCAGCTCCAGCCGCAGCCGACTGTCTCTGCCGCTGCCCTCACACCAGGCCTGTAGCCACTCCCGCTCGGCAGCCAGCGCCTCCCGGAACTTCTCCCAAGCCCCCTGCGGGTCATTCCGCCGCACCTGAGCCTCTACCCAGTAGCTGTAGAGCTCTGCTGTCTTGGTGCCCCGCGCCGCTGCCTCCTGAAAGCAGGCCACCGCCTGCTCCAGCTCCCCCAGATCCAGCCAAGCCAGGCCCATCTGCACCCAGGGATCCCCCCACTCTGGCCTTAGCCTCGCTGCCTCCTGGAGAGGGGAGAGAGCCTCCCGCAACCGGCCCAGCTTGAGCAGGGCCAGGCCCCAGCGCCAAAAGCTCTCCGTGGCCGTCGGATCCCGGCGGCAGGCCTCTTCAAACCACTCTGCTGCTTCTAGCCACAGTCGGCTCCGCTCCTGGACTAGGCCAAGGCGATGGGCCGCCAACGCCGCCTCTGGGGCAGCGCCACTTTCTAGCAACTGCCGATACAAAGCCGCCGCCTGCGGCCACTGCCCCCTTTCCCACAGCCCCTCTGCCAGCTCCAGCAGTCCCTCTGCCCAGCAGCGGGTAGCCTCAGCTTCGGCCACCCCTTCGGCCCCTAGGAGGGCCAGACCCTCCTGCCAGGCAAGCTGCGCCTCTAGCTCCCGCCCCAGGAGTAGGTAAGCAGCTCCCAAGCCCCAGTACAGTTCTGGCCGTTGGGATCCCTGCTCAAGCTGCCGCTGTAAACCTTCAGCAACAGAGCCGTAGCATCCCTGTTCCCAGTCCACCAGCAGGGAGTTGGGAAGGTGCGGAGGAGGGTTGGAGGCCATGGTTTTCGACGAGAAGGCAAATGAGAACGAGTGTTACAAACTGCAACAACCTCCCCCCTCTGGGCGCATCCCCCTAGTATTCTAGGCTTGGCTTCCCCCTCAGGGATCCGGCGTCCATTCCTCCCCAGCTCCGAGAGGAACGTGGGACCGGTCTAGTTGAGTCCATGGGTCAGCCTCTGTCCTATGGCATCGTCCCTGGCCCTTATTGGCAGTTTTTCAATAAACGGAGTTTAAGAGACCGATGGGTATCAACGCATCCGGCGGCGCAGTCGTCTCCAGCCCCCGTCTTTACCAAACTGTGCCCCTCTCGACCATCTCCCAGGCGGAACAACAGGATCGCTATCTGGCCCGCACCGAGCTGGATCGCCTGGAGGACTTTTTCTCCAGCGGCCTGAAACGGCTGGACATTGCCCAAGTGATCGCGGCCAACTCCGAAATCATCGTCAGCCGAGCGGCCAACCGCATCTTCACGGGGGGCTCGCCCATGGCCTATCTGGAGCGGCCAGAAGCCACCCAGGACGAGAAGGAAGCCTTTAAGCTAGGCACCGCCTTCTACGTGGAATCCACCGGTGGCTTCCTGGAGGCTATCCGCAACCTCTTTAGCGCCAGCGGCGTGGAGATCCCACCCAACTTCCGTCCCATTAACATCCCCCGCTACGGCGCCGCCAACATGCGCAAGTCGCTGCGGGATCTGAGCTGGTTCCTGCGCTACGTCACCTATGCCCTGGTGGCTGGGGATCCCAGTATCATCGTCGTCAACACCCGTGGCCTGCGGGAGATTATCGAAAATGCCTGCTCCGCCGAAGCCACCATTGTCGCCCTCCAGGAGATGAAGCGGGCCTCGGCCAGCTACTTCCGCAAAGATGCCGAGGCGGTGGCCATCATCAACCAGT
Source organism: Synechococcus sp. OH2 (assembly GCF_047462155.1). NCBI lineage: Bacteria > Bacillati > Cyanobacteriota > Cyanophyceae > Synechococcales > Synechococcaceae > Synechococcus > Synechococcus sp. OH2. The sequence continues at coordinate 3,631 of NZ_JANSIR010000057.1, read as the reverse complement.
ACTTCGACGTGCTCCTGAGCGAGTTCATTGCCCCTGCTCCCTCCGACAAGCTACGGCAGCGCAACGCCAGCACCGCCGATGGCCTGCCCTTGCAAGGGCTACAGTTACCCCAGGTTTACAACTTGGCCGCAGAAAAAGTGCCCGTCTTTGCCATGAAGCCGGGGCTCTCCAATGCTGAGAAAGAAGAGGTCATCAAAGCGGCTTATCGGCAGGTGTTCGAGCGGGATATCCGCCGTGCCTATGGCCTCAAGCTGGCCGACCTGGAGTCAAAGGTCAAAAACGGCGAGATCTCCATGAAGGAGTTTATCCGCCGCCTGGGCAAATCCGAACTCTACCGCAAGCAGTTCTACGAGCCCTACATCAACAGCCGTGTGGTGGAGCTGGCCTTCCGCCACTTCCTGGGGCGGGCCCCAGAGACCCGCGAGGAGGTGCAGACCTACTTCTCCATCGTCTCCAGCAAGGGCCTAGCTGGTCTGGTGGATGCGCTGGTGGACAGCCGCGAGTACGGCGACTACTTCGGTGAGGAGACGGTACCCTACCTGCGCAAGCTGGGGGTGGAAGCGCAGACCAGCGCCAACTGGGGGCCCAAGTTCGACCTCTACAATTACGCTGCCCCCCGTCGCAAGGTGCCCCAATTTATCACCCTCTTTGCCCGCTACAATCGCCCCTTGCCGGATCAGCACGCCTACGGCGTCGGCAACGACCCGCTGGAGATCCAATTTGGCGCCATCTTCCCCAAAGAAACTCGCTCCCTCAAGGGCAGTCCCGCTCCCTTCAGCAAGGATGTCAAGCGCATTCTTATCCGGCGCGGCTTTGCGCTCACCAATGCCCGCACCAACCCCAAGGCGGCAGGGGATCCCGGTAGCCTTGGCCCCAAAGTCTTCAAGCTTACCCAAACCCCTCGCGATCGCAGCCGGCGTTTGGGAGTGCGGGCAGGGGTTGTTGGCAGCGAAGTCTCGACGCAAGCGGTCATCCGCGCCTGCTACCAGCAGGTGTACGGCTATGTGCCCTACGAAGGCCAACGGCTAACCCGCTGGGAGATCAAGCTGGAGTCGGGCGAGATTACGGTCAAGGAGTTTGTCCGCCAGTTGGCCAAGTCGGATCTCTTCCGCAACAAGTACTGGTCTAGCCTCTACGTCTGCAAGGCCATCGAGTTTATCCACCGCAAGCTGCTGGGCCGGCCCACCTACGGCCGACAGGAGATGAACCGGCTGTTTGACATTGCCTCCAAGCAGGGCTTCTACGCGGTGGTGGATACCATCCTCGACAGTGAAGAGTACCAGCAGGTCTTTGGGGAAGACATCGTGCCCTACGAGCGCTACCTCACCCCCGGCGGTCTGGCCCTGCGGCGGATGCGCCCCGGATCCAGCGACATGGCTGTGGTTACCAGGCCTATCCGCACCGACGACGATATCCCCCTCTTTGTCAAGCTGGGCCAGCCCCAGGACAAACCCTCCGGCGAGCTGGAAATCCAGCGGCGAGTCCAGCAAGGGGTGCCCAAGGTGCGCCAAGAGGTGCCCATCTTCAAGCTCACCAGCCTGGCCAACAAAGCCGAGGTCAACAACCTCATCCGCGCTGCTTACCGCCAGATCTTCGAGCGCGACATGGACATCTACAATATCAGCGCGGAGCTGAGCTCCGCCGAGTCCAAGCTGCGCAATGGCGAGATCACCGTCAAGGAGTTCATCGAGGCGTTGGGGTGTTCTGAACTGTACCGCGCCGAGTTCTATGCTCCCTACCCCAACACCAAGGTCATCGAGCTGGGCACCAAGCATTTCCTGGGCCGCGCACCCCTAAACCAGCAGGAGATCCGCAAATACAACCAGATCTTGGCCACTCAGGGGTTGAAGGCCTTTGTCCGCGCCTTGCTCAACACCCAGGAGTACCGGGATCTCTTTGGCGAGGACACGGTACCCTATCGCCGCTTCCCCACCTTGCCGGCGGCCAACTTCCCCAACACCCAGGAGTTGTATGGCCGCCTCACCAAGCAAAACAAAGAGTTGGTGGTACCCAGCTTTAGCCCGGTGGGGAAAAACGATCGCAGCTAGATCAACTCCCCTCTCCTCTTGCGGGAGAGGGGCTGGCGGTGAGGGAAAACGATTAGCTTCACAAAGGCAGAGGGGATTGGGCTTCATAGCCCAAATGTCGTAGCGCGGCAGGGGTAACCACACGGCCCCTTGGCGTACGCTGCAAGTAGCCAATCTGCAGCAGGTAGGGCTCGTACACCTCCTCAATCGTCTGGGGATCCTCGCCGGTTATTGCCGCCATTGTCTCCAGGCCCACCGGCCCGCCGCCAAACTGCTCCACCAGCAGGGTCA
>NZ_JANSIR010000057.1:1072-1178 GCF_047462155.1 Synechococcus sp. OH2 | reverse complement strand
TCCCATAGCATCTACTTGGAACAACTCCAGAGCAGCGGCTGCCACTTCTCGGCTGATGTGGCCATTCCCCCGCACCTGGGCATAGTCGCGCACTCGCTTCAGGAGG
>NZ_JANSIR010000057.1:0-969 GCF_047462155.1 Synechococcus sp. OH2 | reverse complement strand
GCCTCGGGAGCGGCGAGCAATCTCCTCAGCTCCCGCGCGATCAATGGAGGTGTTTAGGAGGCGAGCGCTGCGTAGCACAACTTCCGCCAGTTCGTCAGGCTCGTAGAAGCGCAGCCGCTGCACCTGACCAAAGCGATCCCGCAGCGGCGAAGTCAGAGCGCCAATGCGGGTGGTGGCCCCAATGAGGGTAAAGCGCTCCAGGGGTATGGAGGTGATGCGGGCAGAGCGACCTTTGCCAAGGGTAATGTCGAGGCGAAAATCCTCCATTGCCGGATAGAGCAATTCCTCAGTCACCTTGGGCAGGCGGTGGATCTCGTCGATAAACAACACATCGCCCCGCTTGAGGCGCACTAGGTAGCCAGCAATGTCGCGGGGGCTCTCCAGCGCTGGCGCCGTGGTCATGTAGAAGCGGGATCCCATCTCCGCCGCCAGCACAGCAGCCACCGTGGTTTTGCCCAAGCCGGGCGGGCCGTAGAACAGCAGGTGATCCAAAGGCTCCCCGCGAGCGCGGGCTGCTGCAATAGCGATGGAGAGCACTTCCTTGAGCTCCGTCTGGCCGATATACTCGGCCAGGGTGCGCGGGCGGAGGGATTCTTCCTGAGCCTCGCCGGGGTGAGCCTGCGGTTGCAGTAGCCCTTCCGCCCTAGCAAAAGCCAATTTCGACTCTCTTCTGCGAGAAGAACTCTTTTGCTGCCGCTGCCCGGGATCCTCAGCCCCCGCAGCCCGAGAAGAAATGATTGCCATATCCTTTACCCGCAGATGCAATAGCCCTACTCTAACTGTAAAAAACTGGGGGAAAGATCCTGGTAAACCGTTTGCCGATTTTGGTCTCTCACCTAGGTAGAAAGATTGGAGGGGGCAGTAGAAGAAAAAAATCCCCCAGCGTCTGCCAGGGGACTTAAGAAGGACTAGTCTACTCGGTCAGGAGTGGATTAGCCACGGATGGCCGGCGCCACTTCCACCGCCGCC
>NZ_JANSIR010000056.1:31355-36901 GCF_047462155.1 Synechococcus sp. OH2 | reverse complement strand
ACCCCACCGATTGGACAAGTATTCAGAGAAGGCCGTCTTCCGGTTCCCCTTCGGGGGGATCCCTAGAAATTGGAAACTGCCCTACGGCTGGCTCGAACTCGCCACAGCATTCCACCAGGTTCCCCTTCGGGGGGATCCCTAGAAATTGGAAACATTATCTTAGTTTCAAGTTGATTCATCGCCAACTTGAGTGGTTCCCCTTCGGGGGGATCCCTAGAAATTGGAAACTCTACCGGTTGCTTTTTCACGGGGGGGCCAACATAAGGTTCCCCTTCGGGGGGATCCCTAGAAATTGGAAACTCCCCGCAATAACGAGCCCGGATGTACGAATTTTCGAGGGTTCCCCTTCGGGGGGATCCCTAGAAATTGGAAACTGACTGAAACAAGGCAGTCTGGCGTCAGTACACCGTCGGTTCCCCTTCGGGGGGATCCCTAGAAATTGGAAACCTCGTTGACGTCGTGAATGTAGCGAATTAACTCTTGTCGGTTCCCCTTCGGGGGGATCCCTAGAAATTGGAAACTTGTCGGTTATTTGGCCTCTTCTACCACCTCAACGAGATGGCGGTTCCCCTTCGGGGGGATCCCTAGAAATTGGAAACGGCAAGCGGGCCGCCACCACGTTGGTAGCTAGAGGAATGGTTCCCCTTCGGGGGGATCCCTAGAAATTGGAAACTTAATCAAAGGCTTCGCCTTAGCGGCAAAACCTAGCACAAGGTTCCCCTTCGGGGGGATCCCTAGAAATTGGAAACAGCCGAAGCAGCACTTCTTTTGATTCATCGCTGAGCTTGGTTCCCCTTCGGGGGGATCCCTAGAAATTGGAAACGTCACGCTTGACTGTGTTCAGGTAGTCTAGGGCCTCTTTGGGTTCCCCTTCGGGGGGATCCCTAGAAATTGGAAACTTGAACTGTGTGGAGTCTTGCGCGTATTGGCTAAGAAGTTCCCCCTTCGGGGGGATCCCTAGAAATTGGAAACCTCGGCAGTCTTATCTTGCCGACCAGGAGGGGATGGTGTTCCCCCTTCGGGGGGATCCCTAGAAATTGGAAACATGACTGCGTCGACGCCGCAGGCATCGAGCAGGACGGAGGTTGTTCCCCCTTCGGGGGGATCCCTAGAAATTGGAAACTGCAACGCCCCCTTATTGGGGAACAGCGTTGCAAGCTGGTTCCCCTTCGGGGGGATCCCTAGAAACTGGAAACATCAAAACGCACACGCCCCTCGACAACTCGCAGGGCGTAGACGTTCCCCCTTCGGGGGGATCCCTAGAAATTGGAAACCAGAACGCCACTTTTCCAGATTGTTTTACCGGCCACGCAAGCGGTTCCCCCTTCGGGGGGATCCCTAGAAATTGGAAACAAGGAGTCCTTGGCGTCGGCCCCGCCGAATTTCAACACACCGGGTTCCCCCTTCGGGGGGATCCCTAGAAATTGGAAACTCCCCGACGTATTTTGCAATGACGAGGTTTGGCTCCATGGTTTGTTCCCCCTTCGGGGGGATCCCTAGGGAGTGGAAACTAAGAGCAACAAACAAAAGCCCCCGCGTTGGCGGGGGCTACTTCTTGTTCCTAGGGATCCCTAGGAATTGGAAAGGTCTACAGCTACCCGGTGGGCACAGGCAAACCCGGAGAAGGCGACGGCGTTGAGGCCTTGGCCGGGGAAGGTGCTATCGCCCACGCAGTAGAGGTTGCGAATGGCGGTGCGGTTGAAGGGCATGCCCAAGAGGCCCCAGGGAGTGCCGCGAGGGATGGGGCCGTAGGTGCCGTTAACACGGCCCAAGAAGCGGCGGTGGGTGCGGGGAGTGCCCACCTCCAGCAGCTCAATGTGGGATCCCAGCTCTGGCCAGAGGGCCTCCAGGCGGCGGATAAGGCGTTTGGCTGCCGCTTGTTTTTGCTGCCGGTACTGCTCCGGGCCTAAGCCCTGCCAGGTCTGCATCCAACTGGGGGTAAAAGCATGGACGATGTGGCGGCCCGGCGGGGCCAGCTCCGGATCCAAGAGGGTGGGGATGGAGACGAAGATCGTGCCCTGCTCCGCCTCCAGGTCTTGCCAATCTTCTAGAAGAATGTGGTGACAGTAGCGCTCGCCAGCCAGAGCCTCAGCCCGCACCCCCAGGTGCAGGCTCAAGAAGCTGGGAGACTGTTGGTAGCGGCTTTGCCAGTGCCGCTCCGCTGCCGGCAGGGATCCCGGCCAGAGGCGCTCAAAGGTATCCCAGCGGGTGGCATTGGAGATGATCTTGCGAGCAAAGAGCTTTTCCCCCCTGGAGAGCTCAACGCCCACGGTGCAGCCCCGTTCTTCCAAAATCCGCCGCACCGGCGCCCCGTAGCGGATTTGCCCCCCACAGGCCTCTAGCCCCTGGGCCAACTTCTGGGCAATCTGCCCCACCCCTCCCTTGGGGTAGTTGACGCCGCCGTAGTGGCGATCACAAAACACCATGCCGGCGTTGATCATGGGCGTGCGATCTGCCGGCACCACCGACCAGCAGTAGCACTCCATATCCACAAAGCGCCGCAGCGCCGGATTGCGGAGGTAGCGCCGCGCCACCTGGCCCACATTCACCGGCAAGTAGCGGGCCAAGGTCAGGCAGGCGCGGGGGTTACCGACAAAAGAGCGCCAGAGATAGCCCCACTCCTCCAAAGAGAGGAGCTCCATGGCGTTGAGGCTGTTGAAGATAGGCCAGAAGCTGTCGTAGAAGCGGCGGATGCTGCCCGCTTCTTGAGGGAAATAGCTGGCTAGCTCCTGCAAAAACTGCTCGTAGTCCCGGTGCACACGCGGGCTAAGCCCCTGGGGCAGGTGGTAGGCAATCTGCACCGGGTCGGGGATGGATTCCAAAGACTGGCCCACAGCAGCCAGGGCGCGGGTGAGCAAGTTGGTGGTACCTTGAGTGCCCAGGCCAAAGATCATGGAGGCCCCGACATCAAAGCGGTAGGTCCCGTTGCCGTTGGGATCCGGGCGCTCAAAGTAGCCAGCGCTGCCACCAGGGATGAGGTATTTTTCCAACACCAACACCTGGTAGCCTTTGGCCGCCAACTGGGTGGCCGCCACCAGCCCGCCGATCCCAGCGCCGATGACAATGACATCCCAACCAGAAGAGGGAGAAGCGGGAGTGGCTGTAGCCTGAGGTCGAGAAGAGAGCGTTTGGGTCAAGGGATCCTTACTAGTACAATGCCAGTATCTCAACCTAGCAGAGCTTGCCAGCAAGCGGCGCAGGGCACTTGGGCAATCCCTTGGAGCTCGCAACGATTCAGAGCAAGTCTTTGAGGCCGCGGCTGCCAGCATAGCGGCTGTAGGCGTAGATTAACCCCAGGCTTAGCCCAGTTACCAGAAAGCTAAGGGCCGCTCCAAAGGGGTAGTCCAGGCTGGCGCCAAACTGCATCTGAATGACATTGCCAATTAGCAAGGTCTTGCTGCCCCCCAGCAAGTCCGGTACCACGAACATGCCCAGCGCTGGGATGGCCACCAGGATCAAGCCCGCCGCCAGCCCCGGCAGCGTTTGGGGAAAAAGCACCCACCAGAAGACCTGCCAGCCGTTGGCGTAGAGATCCCGGGCTGCCTCCGCCAGGCGCCAGTCAATGCGCTCCACTGCGGTGTAGAGGGGCAAGACCATGTAGGGCAAAAAGGTATAGACCATGCCCAGGTACACGGCCAGCCAGCTGGGGTAGAGAGCCGTCTGCGGTGGGATCCAGCCCAGCCAGGCGGCCAGGCGGGCCAGCCACCCTTCTGGCGCCAACACCACCATCCAGGCGTAGGTGCGAATCACTAGGTTAATCCAAAAGGGCACCACCACCAGCGTCAGCAGGAGATCCCGCTGCTGGGGCGGGTGGGCGGCAATAAAGAAAGCCAGGGGATAGGCCAGCAGCATACAGAAGAAAGTGGTGACTGCCGCCACCACCAGGCTGCGACCCAGGATCTGCCAGTAGATGGACGTCCAGCCCAGGGGGCCGTAGCCGAGAATGCGCAGGTAGTTGGCCAGCGTCAGGGGCAGTCCCACCTGGCCAAACTCGCCGCGGCTGAGAAAGCTGCAGGCCAAGAGCAGCAGTCCCGGCAGCACCAAAAACACCACCACCCACAGCACCCCCGGCCCGGCAAAGATGAGGCTGTGCAGCAGCTCCTGCCAGGGGGAGAGCAATTCCCCGGCGCGCACCTGGGCACGCTGGCCAGAAGAAGGGATCCCTGGCCATCTCAGCATGGGGGATCCTCCTGCCGGGGATCCGGCCGCAGGCGCACCAGGCTCTTGGGGGGCAGGTGGGCCACCAGCGCCTCGCCGATCTCAAACCCCGCCTCCTCAATATCCGTGTTGAGGGCGGTGGCCTTGAGCTGCTGTCCATTGGCCGTCTGCAGCAAGTACTGGTTCTCCGCCCCGGTGTAGATGAGGTTTTCCACCCGCACCGGCACTTGGTTGGGCAGCAGATCCCAGCCGCTACGGGAAAGCTGAATCTTTTCTGGGCGGATGGCCAACTGCACCGGCTCCAAGTTGGGCTGGATCCCGGGCACTTTGAGCTTGCCTAGGGGCGTATCCACGCAGTCGGTGCCACAGGCGATCCCTTGGATAAGGTTGCTGGCTCCCAGAAAGTCCGCCACAAAGGCCGTTGCCGGCCGCTCGTACACCTCGTCAATGGGGCCGACTTGCTCAATGCGTCCGGCCCGCATCACCGCCACCCGGTCGCTGGTAACCAAGGCCTCCTCCTGGTCGTGGGTAACGAAAATAAACGTCATGCCCAGGCGGCGCTGCAATTCGCACAACTGCACCTGAAGCTGCTTGCGCAACTTAGCATCCAACGCCGAGAGCGGCTCATCCAATAGCAGCACCTCCGGCTCATTGACCAAGGCGCGGGCCAGGGCCACCCGCTGCTGCTGCCCCCCGGAGAGTTCCTGGGGCTTGCGCTTAGCCAGATCCCCGATCTCCACCAATTCCAGGGCAGCAGCCACCCGCTTGTGAAGGGCCTCCCCTCGCACCCCCCGCATGCGCAGGCCAAAGGCAACGTTTTCCTCCACCGTCATAAAGGGAAAAAGGGCATAGCTCTGAAACACGGTGTTGACATTGCGCTTGTGGGCGGGCAGGTGGCTTACGGGGCGCCCGCGGATCACTACCTCGCCAGCATCGGCCATTTCCAGGCCAGCGATGATGTGTAGCAAAGTGGTCTTGCCGCAGCCAGAGGGGCCCAATAGGCCAAAAAACTCGCCTCGCCGAATCTGCAAGGTGATGCCATCGAGAGCCACGAAGTTGCCAAAGCGCTTGCGAATCCCCTTGAGCTCCACATCCCAGTCAGGATTCTGGGAAAGGCCAGCACTGATGCCTGCCATCGCGGTTAACAGCCTTGCACTACTCTTAACCCAGTATGCAGGTTTGCGGTGCAGGGGGGTGGGCAGGCGGGCGCCCTACAGCCATTCCGCCTCCGGCGTTTCTTCCCCTGCTTGCTCCTGGGCCCCCCAGACCCAAGCGGTGAGGTCCTGGGCAGGGATCCCTTGCGGCATGAGCCCGTGGCAGCGGGAGCAAAACAGACAACTGGCACAGCGTTCACCGTAGGGGATCCCGGGAAAGTCCTGCGCCTCCAG
>NZ_JANSIR010000056.1:16619-31230 GCF_047462155.1 Synechococcus sp. OH2 | reverse complement strand
TTGCCGCAGACGGGCCAGGGTGGCTTTGAGGTGGGCCAGATCCCGCTCGTAGGCGGCGGCGCTGTAGCGCAGCTGAAAAGGCTGCTGCGGGTGTTGCACATACCAAAAGGTCAGTTGCACCTGCTCCGGCTGGAAGGGGACTTCCAGGGGCAGTTGATCGGCCACCCCACACAGCAGCAGCGGGTAGAGGCGCACCTGCCAGTCCTGGGCCAACTGTTCGTCGGGGGGGCGCTGCCGCTCCGTCTTCCAATCCACAATGTGCAGGGATCCCGGGGCAATCACCAGCCGATCCAGGCGGGCAGTGAGGTTGAACCCCTCCATGCGCTGCCAGAGGGGCAATTCGGCCAACACCCGCCCCTGCGGATGAGCATGAGGACTGGCCAAGAACACCTGCCACCACTGGCGTACTGTCTCGTCCAAACCAGACAAGCGCGGCTCCACCTGCCGCCCGCGGCTGTACCACTCCACCAGGCGGTGGAACTGCTGGCCTCGCCGTTGTTCTGCTTCGTGCTCAAAGGCATTGGCTGCAGGCCAGAGAAGCCGCTCTAGGTACACGTAGCAAAACAAGCGGGGGCAGTAGTCCAATAGCGATAGAGCCGAAGCCGAGAGGTTGACCTGCTCAAGCCCCAACCTCAGCGAGGAGAGAGCGGAAGGGATCCCGGACATGGATCAAGACGAGAAGTTCATGACGATTCTAGGGGACTGCAATTGGGTCGGCTGCCAGGACAAAGAATGGCCTCTAGAAAGGGATAGAATTAAACTCAGGCTGGCGCTAGAGGTTTTGGTTTTTGGCCACTAGCGCCTGAGCTTTGGCAAACCGTCTTGAGAGCGAGGAAAAGGCCGTGGAGCTAGCTGAGATCGAGGAGTTGATGAACAAAGCAGTGCAGGCCACCCAGCGCTCCTTTAACACGGTGCGCACCGGGCGGGCCAATGCCAGCCTGCTGGATCGCGTTCAAGTAGAGTACTACGGCGTTCCCACTCCCCTGAAGGCGCTAGCCAGCATTACCACTCCAGATGCCAGCACTCTCTTGATCCAGCCTTTTGATCCCTCGACCCTGGCGGCAATTGAGCGGGCCATCGTCGCCTCCGACCTGGGCCTAACCCCCAGCAACGACGGCAAGGTGGTGCGCCTCAACATCCCTCCTCTAACAGAAGAGCGCCGCAAAGAGCTGAGCAAACAGGTGGCCAAGCTGGCCGAAGAGGGCCGGGTCTCTATTCGCAACATTCGCCGCGACGCCATTGACGCGGTGCGCAAGCAGGAGAAAAACGGCGAGATCTCCGAAGACGAGTCCAAGGGTCGCCAAGAAGAGATCCAAAAATTGACTGACCGCTACGTCAAGAAGATTGACGAGCTGCTGGCAGAGAAAGAAAAGGAACTAACTACGCTCTAGGGCTTGCAGCAGCGCTTTCCCTCGATCCCTGCGGCCGGGGTTTTGGCCTCCGTCAGGATGGAGGGGGAGGGCGGGCTTGTAGCATGAATCTTATCCTGTGTCATCAAGCGGCAGATTTTGACACCCTGGGGGCGGCGGTGGGCGCAGCTCGGCTCTATCCGGGTGCTCGTATTGCCTTGACCGGCGGATCCCTGCCGGGGGTGCAGGAGTTCTTGGCCCTCTACCGGGACGAGTTTCCCCTCATCGAGCTGCGCTCGGTGGATCCCCGCCAGGTGCAGCGCTGGATCCTGGTAGATTGCCACGATCCGGATCGCCTGGGCAAGGCCGCTGCATGGTTGAGCGCACCCGGGACGCAGATCGAGATCTTTGACCACCATGTCGGGGATCCGCCAACCCCGCCCGAGCGCCTGTGGCCCCAGCAGCAAGTTAGCGCTCACATTGAGGCGGTGGGATCCACCTGTACCCTCCTAGTGGAGCGGCTGCAGGCGGCTGGGATCCGCCTCAGCCCCTTTGAGCGGCTGGCCCTGGCTTTGGGCATCCACATGGACACGGGATCCCTGACCTTCCCGGAAACCACTGCCCGCGACGCTGCCGCCCTCACCTGGCTGTTGCAGCAGGGGGTAAACCTGGTGTTGTTGCGGCGCTTCTTGGGGGATGGTCTCACTCCCCCGATGCAGGAGCTGCTGAGCCAGGGGTTGGCCCAGATGCAGGTGGAGGAGGTGGGGGAGTACCGCCTGGGAATGTGGCTGCTGGAGTTGCCGGAGTTTGTGCCCGGCTTGGCCAGCCTGGTGATGCGGCTGATGGAGCTGACAGGGGTGGATGTGCTGCTCTTGGTGGCACGGCAAGGGGAGCGGCTCAGCCTCATCGGGCGGGCACGGCAGGAGTTTGTCCAACTGGGCCAGGTGATGGCCCGCTACGGCGGCGGGGGCCACGACTGCGCGGCAGCAGCTACCCTAAAAGCCTCCCCAGGCCAGCCCTTGCCCGATCCAGCCCAGGTGCTGGCTGACCTCATCCAGGCAGTTAAAGAGCGGATCCCGCCGCCGGTGACGGCTAAGGATTTGATGTCCTCACCGGTGCGCACCATTCGGCCCGAGGTTACCATTCAGGAGGCGCAGCGGGTGCTGCTGCGCTACGGCCACTCTGGCCTGGTGGTGGTGGACGCCCAGGGGCACCTGGTGGGGGTGATCTCGCGGCGGGACATTGACATTGCCCTGCACCACGGCTTTGGCCATGCCCCCGTCAAGGGCTACATGACCACGGATGTCAAGACCCTCTCCCCCGACACTCCGCTGGCGGAGATCCAGCGGCTGATGGTGCAGTGGGACATTGGCCGTCTGCCAGTGCTTCGGGATGGCCAATTGGTGGGCATTGTTACCCGCACCGACGTGTTGCGGCACCTGCACGAGCTGCCGGCCCTCTCGCCTCGCCTAGCTGTTCCTGCCCTCTCCTGTCCTCTGGATCTTACCTTTGCCGCTCTCTCGCCGCGGCACCGCCAGTTGCTAGAGGAAGCTGCCCGCCTTGCCGACGAAAAGGGTCTGCGGCTGTATCTGGTGGGGGGAGCGGTGCGGGATCTACTGCTGCACCAGTGGGGACGGCAGCCTTCCTCTCGCCTGGAGCGGCTAGATCTGGACTTGGTGGTGGACGGGCCTTACCCCTTGGCCGCCGATGGTACGGATCCGCCGGGCTGGGGGTTGATCTTGGGGAAGGCCCTCAAGCAGCACTTCCCCGAGGCGCGGTTGGAGATCCACGGCAAGTTCCAGACGGCAGCCCTGATCTGGCCAGGGGGCTTTTGTGTCGATATTGCCAGTGCCCGCACGGAGTTTTACCCCTACCCGGCTTCGCCACCTGAGGTGGCCATGGGATCCATCCAGCAAGATCTCTACCGGCGGGATTTTTCCATCAACGCCCTGGCCCTGCGCCTCAACGGCCCCCAGCGGGGTCAGTTGCTGGATTTTTTCGGCGGGCAAGCGGATTTGCAGCAGGGGATCATCCGCGCTCTCCACCCCAACAGCTTCATTGAGGATCCCACCCGCATCTACCGGGCGGTGCGCTTTGCTGTGCACCTGGGCTTTACGCTGGATCCGACCACCGAAGAGTGGATCCGCGCTGCTGTAGCCAGCGGCCTCCACGATGCCGTTGGCGGGGAGCGCCTCAAGCAGGAGCTGGCCTACATCCTCCGCTCCCAAGACTGGCCCATGGCCTTTGAGCGGCTCTCGGCGTGGGGAGCCCTGCGCTGCATTCACCCCGATCTAACCTGGGAGCCTTCCCTGTGCCAGCGGCTGCAACGGGTTGGCCGCTGGGCCTATCACTTCCGCCGCCGCTACCCCGAGTTGGGATCCCAGGAGATCTGGCAACTGCGCCTGGAAGCTCTGCTTCTGGCGCTCCCCCAAGCGCCCCAGGTGGCAAGCCAGCTCCACCTCACCCAAGCAGGCATCGAACGCCTCAGCCATTTTCCCTCTTACCAAACCCTGCTGGCGCAACTGGCAAGCGGATCCCTATCCCCAGCTCAGGTGGTACAACGGCTGCAGAGGCTGCGCATCCCGGCGGTGATCCTGTTAGCTGGGCTCGCCGCTAAGCCGGCGCGGCGGCTGATCTGGCGCTACCTGCAGGAGTGGCATTGGGTGAAGCCGCTCCTCAACGGACATGATTTGCGTTGCCTGGGCTACAAGCCGAGTCCTCTCTTTCAGGAGATTCTGGATCGCCTGCGCTGCCTCACCCTCAACGGCGAGCTCACCACTCGCGCTGAGGCAGAAGCCTGGCTGCGGGAACACTTCCCCTTGCCGCAAGCTCAGTCAAAGTAGCCAAAAGGGTAGAGGGGTTTCCATTTCTGGTAGGACGATCCCATTGCCAGATCGCTAGCCTAAGAGAAGGCTGTCTTGGAGGCATCCAATGCGGGTATTAAGACCTCGCTCTGCTGCCGAGGCAATCCCGTTGGTGGGCCCCATCCCCTCTCAGAGAAGGAGTTGCTGCGCGGCCAGGCCGGTTGCCTTTGCTCTACTGGCCATCCTTGCCGCTGGGATGGGATCCCCTGCCCAAGCCCAAGACCTGGGTCGGCTGCTGATCCACGGCCTGCAATGGCTGCAGGTGAGCCAGATGAACGATGCCCAAGAGGTGAGCTTGGGCCGCCAGATCGACCAGCAACTGAAAGCCCGCGGACAGATTCGCGTCAGTGCAGATCCCTATTGGGTGGAGCGGGTGAATCGCATCGGCCAGCGGCTGGCCGCCCACAGCGAACGCCCCAACTTGCCCTATACCTTTCAGGTGGTGGAGGATCCAGACATCAACGCCTTTGCCACGATGGGCGGTTTTGTTTACATCACCACTGGCGCCCTGGGAGCTGCCGACAACGACGACCAAATTGCCGCTGTCTTGGGCCACGAAATCGCCCATATCAGCGAACGTCACGGCCTTCAACAACTGCAGCAGGCTGCCGCCGCCCGCTTTGGCGCCCAATTGCTGGGACCCGATGACAACACCTTGGCTGCCCTAGCCCTGGAGCTGGGAGTACGCCGACCGCAAAGCCGCGAAAACGAGTTTGTCGCCGACGAAAAAGGTCTGTGGGCCACCTATCGCGCCGGCTTCGATCCCAGGGGCATGTCGCAATTTTTGGCCAAGTTGCAATTCCGTCCATCCCTGCCGGACTTCTTGCGTACCCATCCCCCCATCGCGGAGCGCATCGCCCGCCTCAACCAGCTTATCGCTGAGCACAGCATGGTCAGCCCTGCCGCCTATGGCTCCGGCGGCTCCACTTGGCCTTCGCAATCTCTCCCCCAAACCCAGCGCCCCGAAATTGAGATTCTGCCGCTGCTGCCGGTTTTGCCCTGAGTAGCCCGCTGGGATCCGTTTTTCCCCGTAGGGTGGAGATCGACACCTGGTGGGGAATGCTTCGCACCGCTGGCGCGAGCAGTAGGCAAGGGTAGTCTTGTAAGCTGAGAAAGAGCTCCCCACCTGCCCTGTACGCATTTCATCTAAAGTGGGCCGTAGGACTGGCTAAGCTAGAAGGCATGGGAAAAACGTCAAGCACCAGAACGTGCCACACTGGATCCCATCTCTTCAACAGCGGCGCCCATGGATCCCTGTCTAATCCCTGTCAAGCTTCCCCACAGCTCCTACGACATTCTCATCCAGTCCCCCGCAGGTTCCGGCGGCCACAGCCTCAGCCAGTTGGGATCCCAGATGCGAGCTTTGGGGCTAGCCGGCAAGGTGCTGGTGGTGAGCCATCCGGGTATTGCCAAGCATTTTGCCGAAAAGTTGATGCAAGGGTTGCAACAAGCCGGGTTTGCCGCTCATCTTTTTCTGTTGCCCGCCGGCGAGCGCTACAAGACCCTGCGCTCCGTGGCCAAGATCTACGATGCTGCCTTGAGCTTTGGCCTGGAGCGCTCTTCCACCCTCGTGGCCCTGGGAGGCGGGGTAATCGGGGATATGGTGGGGTTTGCTGCCGCCACCTGGCTGCGCGGGATCCCTTGGGTGCAGGTGCCCACCTCGCTTTTGGCCATGGTGGATGCGGCCATTGGCGGCAAGACCGGCGTCAACCATCCTGGTGGGAAAAACCTAATTGGGGCCTTCTACCAGCCGCGCCTGGTGTGGATTGATCCAACGGTGTTGCAGACCTTGCCCCGGCGGGAGTTTACTTCAGCCCTAGCCGAAGTGATCAAGTACGGCGTCATCCAGGCTGCCGACCTGTTTGAGTTTTTGGAAGACCGGCCCAGGCTGAGCCGCTATGCCGACTTTGCTCCCGCAGATCTGCACTATCTGCTGCGCCGCTGTGCTGAGTGCAAAGCCTGGGTGGTACAACAAGACGAACGAGAGGGGGGCCTGCGGGCCATCCTCAACTACGGCCACACCCTCGGCCATGCCCTGGAAACTGTTACCGGCTACCGCCGCTACCTGCACGGGGAGGCGGTTGCCATTGGCATGGTGGCTGCGGGGGAGATCGCCCGTCGCCTGGGGTGGTGGAGCGCGACTGAGGCCGAGCGGCAGCGACGCCTTATCGAAAGGGCAGGGCTGCCCAGCCACTGGCCCGCCGGGATCCCTTGGGAGGCGGTGCTGCAGGCGCTGCAGGCAGACAAAAAAGTCAAGCAAGGGCGGATCCGCTTCGTTCTGCCCCGCCGGATTGGCCAAGCGGAGCTGACCGATCAAGTCGAGCTGGCGGATGTGCAGGCCGCTCTGGCCGCAATGACAGCAACCTCTTGAACCCTAGAATTAGGAAGACCTGAGGACAAGAAAGCATGGGACGGCAACAACGGGTAGCCATCTTGGGGGCCACAGGAGCCGTAGGAATGGAGCTGCTAAAGCTGCTGGAAGAGCGCCGCTTTCCGGTGGCAGAGCTGAAGCTGTTGGCCTCGCCCCGCTCGGCGGGCACCCACTTGACCTTCAAGGGAGAACGGATCCCGGTGGAGCCGGTTGCAGAAGCGTCCTTTCGGGGTCTGGACCTGGTCTTGGCCTCTGCCGGGGCAAGTGTTTCCAAAACTTGGGCCAAGACCATCGTCGAGGCAGGGGCAGTGCTAATTGACAACTCCAGCGCCTTCCGCCTGGATCCCGATGTCCCGCTGGTGGTGCCGGAGGTCAACCCCCAGGAAGCCTTTCGCCACCAGGGGATCCTCGCCAACCCCAACTGCACCACCATCCTAATGTGCGTGGCCATCTACCCGCTGCATCGCCACATCCCGCTGCGCCGCGTGGTGGCTGCCACCTACCAGTCCGCTAGCGGGGCCGGGGCCCGCGCCATGGTGGAGCTAGAGGAGCAAACCCGCGCCTACCTGCAAGGCCAACCGTTGCAGCCGCAGGTGTTCCCCTATCCCATTGCCTTCAACCTCTTCCTCCACAACAGCCCCCTGCAAGAAAACGGCTACTGCCAGGAAGAGATGAAGATGGTCAACGAATCCCGCAAAATTATGGGATCCCCCCACCTACGGCTGACGGCTACTTGCGTGCGGGTACCGGTGCTGCGCACCCATGCCGAGGCCCTCAACCTGGAGTTCGAGCAGCCCTTCCCGGTGGAAAAGGCCCGACAAATTCTGGCCCAGGCTCCTGGGGTGGTGCTCATCGAAGATTGGGAACGCAACCGCTTCCCCATGCCCATTGATGTAGCCGGCAAAGACGAAGTGGCCGTGGGCCGCCTCCGCCAGGACATCTCCGAGCCCAAAGCCCTAGAGCTGTGGCTGTGCGGGGATCAGATCCGTAAAGGAGCAGCCCTCAACGCCATTCAAATTGCCGAGCTGCTTTTGAAGGACTAACTGCAAGCTGAACACCTTTAGACGCTGTAATCGGCAACGCGTTTTCCGCAGGAGCGGCAGCTCAGTTCCAGAGAGCCTAGCACCAAGATGAGTTTATTGTAAAGTGACGAAAAACATTGACACCCGGGTTGTCTGGTGCTTGGCAGGGTAACGAGCTCCAGAGCAGGGATCCCCAGCCTACGACGCTGGTGGGGAAGGTCGCAAGCTGTGCCTCAGCAGCCAAAGAACCATCTTCAGCCGTCGAGGAAAAAGAGCCGGTGGATGGGAATTAACCAGAAAAAGGGGAAAATTAAGAGGCATTGGGCCTTGGCGGAGAGTAGCTTGTGCATCCAATTGCAACGGGATCCCTGGCCAGCTTTGTGGCCGGATTAGCAACGGGGCTGGGGGCTTTGCCGGCGCTGTTTCTCCCCTCGCTCTCGGCGAGGGTGCAAGGGATCCTGCTGGGGTTTGGGGGTGGGGTGATGTTGGCCGCCACCTCGTTTTCGCTGCTGGTGCCGGGCACCGAGGCGGCGCTGGCACTGGGATATTCCCAGTTGGGGGCGGCCGTGGTGATGGTGGCGGGCCTGTTGCTGGGGGCGATCTTCCTGGAGAGTGCCCACCAGTTTCTTCCCCACGAGCACTTCTTTAAAGGGATCGAAGGGGAGAACCGCGCCCATCTAAAGCGGATCTGGCTTTTTATCATCGCCATTGCCCTGCACAACTTCCCAGAAGGCCTGGCAGTGGGGGTGGGGTTTGCCACCGGCCAAGTCGGCGATGGGTTGGTGCTGGCACTGGGGATCGGCCTGCAGAACATGCCGGAAGGGCTGGTGGTGGCCTTGTCGCTGGCAGGCCAGGGGTACTCGCGGCTATTTGCTTTTGCCATTGCCCTGCTGACCGGGCTGGTGGAGCCCATCGGCGGCATCGTGGGAGCGACAGTGGTTTCTCTGGCGCAGTCCTTGTTGCCCTGGGGCATGGCCTTTGCCGCCGGGGCAATGTTGTTTGTGATCTCAGATGAGATCCTCCCCGAGTCGCATCGGCAGGGGCTGGAGCGGGAGGGCACCTTTGGCGTTCTCAGTGGGTTTGTGGTGATGCTGCTGCTGGATATTGCTCTGGGTTAAAAAGGGATCCTGTCCTGACCTGGGTCAAGTCTTGAGGCGAGGTTTTGATGCTGAGCAACGAGCCTTTTCTGTGGCGGGGATCAAGGGAGCACGCCTGCCTGCTGCTCCATGGGTTGGGGGGTGGCGTCTACGAGTTGCAGTGGCTGGCGGAGCGGTTGCTGGCAGCCGGCCTGACAGTGCAGGGGTTTAACTACCCTGGCCACGAGCGTCCAGCACCCCGCATGCCCCCTTCCCGCTGGACCGACTGGTACGGGCGGGTTTTGGAACATTACCTAGCCCTGCGGCAGGAGTACCCGCGTGTTTCGCTGGTGGGGTTTTCCACCGGCTGCCTGTTGGCGCTGCACCTGGCCTTTGCCCATCCTGTCCACAAATTGGTGCTGCTGGCGCCGTTTTTTGCCATTCGCCACCACTGGTACTATCTCTTTCGCCCGGAGCAGTACCTCAACAGCCTGGGCTGGCTCTTGGAAGATGTCCCTCGCTTTCGCCTAGCGATTCGGGATGGCGATGTCCGCGCTTTGGCAGAAAAAGTGGCCTATTTTCGCAGCTTCAATCTGACGGCAGTGCGCAGCGCCCTTGAGCTCATCGAGCGGGTCAAGGGGGAGGTGGCCAGTGTCCAGGTTCCCACCCTCATCCTGCAGCCGCGCCAAGATACGGTGGTGGATCCTGAACAAGCAGCGTGGCTTTATCAAGAACTGGGATCCGCCCAGAAGAGCCTGCATTGGCTGGAGCACTCCGACCACATTCTCACGTTGGACTGTGAGCGGGAGACGGTGTTTGCCCAGGTCTGCGCCTTTCTCACCCAGGATCCCGTTCCAGCCGGATCAGCGTAACCCGTTGCCAGGTGCCACGCTCGTCGTAGTCGCGCACCAGGCGCAGCAGGTGGCGGCCTTCCGGCCCTTCCGGAAACCAGCCTAGGCTGACGGAAAAGCGGCGATCCCGATGCAGGGTGGGGATGGGCAAGGGACCCGGCCCGCCAATCCACAGCCCCCCCGGCAAGGGATCCCAGGGGCTGGTCCAGTCTGGTTCTGAGAGATCGACGTTGGTTTCGCTGAGCAGGCTGTCAGTGGCAGAAAAGCTCTGGGCGATCCCCCGCCATCGCCCTTGCAGGGCCAGGCCTAGTTGCGCCCTAGTAAGTGAGGGAAAGTCGGCAGCAAGATCCAGCGCTTGGCCGCGCCGCTCCAAGATGACGGTCACCCCCACCAAGCGGCCCTGGGCGTCCCACTGTTGCACCAGCCGCGCCTTGCGATCCCCCCAGAGGAAGCCCTGCTCGACAGCAAAATCGCCAAATGGCGCCAGTTGCAGCCGCCCGTTGGAAAAGGAGCCATCGGGGAAAAAGCGCAAGCCGGGCGAGAAATCCTGATAAACCCAGCTCTGGTGGCTTTCGGGGGTAGGGGATCCCTCTAGGGGGTAGTAGGCATTGGTTTGGCGGATCCCGCCCAAATCCAAAGCTTCAAAGGTGATGAGGCTGCGCTTTTGGCCCACCAGCTCCCAACCATGAGCCGTGGGTCGGTAGTTGGAAAAGAGGCCCTGCCACGTTCCTAGGTGCAAAGCTAGACACTGTCTCTGGGTTTTCATAAAGCGATGGAACTGTTGCGGACGGGGAAGGGGAGTACTCTCTCTTTGGCTCGCCGCTTGCCTATGGCTTGGCTAGCTCTGGAGTGGGTGGCAACCCCCAGGGGCTCCTTCGAAGCAACCATTGCGGGGTACTGGCCCTCTAACCAGTTTCCTCAAAGGAGCCTAGAATCCGTACTTCTGGCTCCAGAAGTATTGACCACTGCTGATAAACCTTTTCCTGCGCCAGGCGAATCAGGCGATAGATGTCGCTGGCGCTGGCCTGGCCGCAATTGAGGATGAAGTTGGCATGGCGCTCGGAAATCTGGGCCCCGCCAATCCGGTAGCCCTTTAGACCGGCCTGCTCAATTAACCAGCCGGCAGGGTAGGTTTCGGGGTTGCGAAAGACGCTGCCACAACTGGGTAGATGGTAGGGCTGAGAGCTGAGACGCTGGTTGAGGTTGCGCTGGGTTTCCCACTGCACCTGGGCTGGATCCCGGCCTGGGATCAACTGCAAGGTTGCCCCTATAACCGTCCAGGGCAAGTCTTGCAGGCGAGAGCGGCGGTAGCCAAATTGCAAGGCAGCAGGTTCCAAGCGGCAGGGCTTCTGGTCTTCATCCAAAATCTGCACTTCCACCAGCACATCCGCCATGGCGCGCCCATGGGCGCCGGCATTCATCACCACCGCTCCCCCCAGCGTGCCTGGGATCCCGATGGCCCATTCCAAGCCGCTCCAGCCCCGCTTGGCAGCTACCCGCGCTAGGTTGACCAAAGGTTCTCCGGCAGCGGCCCAGATCCTTCCCCCCTCCAACAGTTGCAGCCCGCGCAAACGCCGGGTGTGGACAACCAGCCCCCTCAACCCCGCATCGCTGATGAGCAGGTTGCTACCTGCCCCCAACAGGGTGACAGGGATCCCTTCGGCCCGCGCCCAGGCCAAACACTGCTGCAGCTCCAGGTTGCTGCCGGGCTCACAATACCACTCCGCCTTGCCACCCACGCGGAAGGTGGTCAGAGGAGCCAACGGGATCCCCGCTTGCATCCGCCCAGAAAGCCGGGCAACGCAGGAGGCATTGGGCACGCAGGGAGCTGTAGTCATGATGCCAATACCTCAGAAGCCCCCATCTCCCCGATCCCATTCTCCGCTTGCCCCGGCAATTTTTCCTCCAAGTCTGCCAGAGCCTGCTCCCCCACCTGAGCCGCATAGGCCCGCATCGTAGCGGCTATCTGCTGATTGAGATCGCCTGCGCCCAAAAAAATGGCGAGATCTCCAGGCTGCAAAACAGAGGCCAACACCTGCGGCAATTCCCGCAAAGAAGACACATAGCGCACCTGGGGATGGTGCTCCGCCACCGCCACAGCCAACCGCAAGCTGTCAGAACGCTCCGGCGCCGGCTCTCCGGCCCCGTATGTGGGCACGATCACCACCACATCTGCATTCTCGAAGCAGCGGGCAAAATCTTGGAACAAGGCGGCCAAGCGGCTGTGGCGATGGGGCTGAAACACCGCCACCACCCGCCGCTGCTGCAGATGGGCCGCCCGCAGCGTGGCGCGAACCTCGCTGGGATGGTGGGCATAGTCATCGATAAAGGTGACCCCGCCCACCTCGCCCTTGGCTTCAAAGCGGCGCTGCACCCCCCGAAACTGGGCCAGAGCAGAGGCAATCACGGGGAACTCCAAGCCCAACTGCCTCCCGACGGCAACGGCGGCCAAAGCGTTGCTGAGGTTGTGGGATCCCAGCACCTGCAGGCGGAGCTGGCCGAGGAGGGATCCCCTCTCCCAGATCTCAGCAGAGGTAAAATCCGCGGCATAGACGATCTCGCGCGCCTGGTACTGGGCTTGGGGATGGTCGGCCAGGCTGTAGCCAATGTCCACCGCCAGGTGGGTGGCCACGTTGGGGCAATCTAGGCAAGCCACCAGGGTTTGGCTCTGCTGCCCGTACTGCTGAAAGGCCCGGATTACCTGCTCCAGATTGGCATAGTGATCCGGGTGATCTAGCTCAATGTTGGTGATCACGCCAATCTTGGGGTAAAGCCGCACCAGGGATCCATCCGACTCATCCACCTCCGCCACCAAATATTCCCCCTGGCCCAGACGGGCGTTGCCATCCCAGGCGTCCATCTCTCCGCCAATGATTAAGGTGGGATCCCAGCCTGCTGCCAGCAGCACATAGCCAATCATGCTGCTGGTGGTGGTTTTGCCATGGGTGCCTGCTACACCAATGCTGGGGCGATGGTTAAACAGGGCAGCCAGTAAATCGGCTCGATGCCAAACCTTTAATCCCTTGTCTAGAGCCGCTGCCAATTCCGGGTTGCTGGGACGGATGGCGCTGGAATAGACCACCTGGGGATCCCCGGCCAAACCCTCTAGAGTGTGGCCCTGAATAAAGCGTACCCCCAAGGCTTCCAGGCGACGGGTACGGCCATTGGCGGCAATATCTGAGCCGGAAACGCGAAACCCCTGCTTGGCCAAAATATAGGCTAGGGCCGACATCCCCACTCCGCCGATCCCAACAAAGTGGTAAGCCGGCAGTAGCGGCTTTAACGGATCCAAATTTTTGGCAGGCAGAGATGGAGAACGAGCTGGCGCCGGCACAACGGGATCTTCCCCTGCAACTGTTTCCACCATCGCAACTCCACCTCACTCCTCGCACCACACCTAGAAATTGGCACCTGCAGAAGGGCCCCGAACAGGCCAGATCATATCAGGAATCCCTTGGGTTAGGTAGCCGACGGAGGCCGACAACCGAAGATCAGCCGAAGAAAAACAAGTACCCGAAAAATAAACACATGAGAAAAACCTGGACATCCTCGCCCCATAAACTTTACATTTATTAAAGAATTGCAACTGTAACGACCGTCCCCAACCGCAAAACTAAACGGGCAGGGAACGATGAATCAGCGGCTACTCTGGTCTATTGCGGGAGCTGGATTGCTGGCCGGAGCCGGGCTGGCCTGGCTGGGACTGAGCCAGCAGGCGGCCACCCAATCCGTATCAGAAGCAAATGCAGAGGCAACGGAGGAAACGCGGCTACCTCCCCGTATTGGCGCCCTGGGGCGCCTGGAGCCGGAAGGAGAAGTGGTGCGGGTGGCCGGCCCCCCGGGAGAGCGGTTAGGAGAGCTGTTGGTAGCTGAAGGGGATCGCGTGGTGGCAGGCCAAGTGTTGGCGCGACTGGAAAACTATGGCGAGCGCCTGGCGGAGCGGGAGTATGCTGCTGCCCAACTGCAAGAAGCCCGCGCCCGACTAGAGGCCGAGACCCGCTTTGGCCAAGCCCAAGTTGAAGAGGCGCGCACCCGCCTCAACCGTCTAGACGAACCGCAACAGTTGCAGATCCGATCCCAGGAAGCGGTGGTGGAGCGCCTTCGGGCGGAGCTGGCCGATGCTGAGGCCAACCTGGCTCGCTTTCAGACCCTGTGGCAGGAGGGGGCTATCTCCCAGCAGGAGCTAGACCAGAAGGCTCTGCTGGTGCGGCAACGGCAGGAGGACTTGCGGGCCGCTGAGGCCACTCTGGATCAACTGCGCCTGGCCCGCGAGCGGGATCTGCGCAACGCCCAAGCCCAGGTGCAAGCCGCTGAGGCAGGGCTGAGGCGGGCCCAAGCGCAAGTGCAACTGGGATCCCTGGCCCGCAACCTGGAGCTGGCAGAAGCCCGCCTGGAGCGCACCCTCATCCGCGCCCCTCGGGCCGGCCAGGTGCTCAAGATCCACACCCATCCTGGGGAAGTTATCGCTGCCGACAAAGGGATCCTCGAGCTGGGCAACACCGACCAGATGATGGTGGTGGCGGAGGTCTACGAAACCGACATCCTGCGGGTGCGGCCCGGACAACGGGCCACCATCAGCAACCGCGCGCTGCCAGAAACGCTGCAGGGCCGGGTCGAGCGCCTGGGCCTGCAAATCGGCAAGAAAGATGTGCTCAACACCGACCCCGCCGCCGATGTGGATGCGCGTGTGGTGGAGGTGTATATCCGCCTGGATCCGGAAAGCAGCGCCCGCGTGGCTGGCCTGACCAACCTGCAAGTAGATGTGGCCATCGAGGTCGAGGGGTAGGGGGGGGGACGATGTCCGGCTTGTTCAGCGTAGCGTTTATCGGGCGCCGCATCCCGTTGGCCTGGCTGCAGTTGACGCGGGAGAAGATCCGCCTGCTGGTGGCCCTGGCGGGCATTGCCTTTGCCTGCATCCTTATGTTCATGCAGTTGGGCTTCCAAGACAGCCTGCTGGAGAGCGCCATCCGCTTCCACGTCGCCCTCAAAGGGGAGATCTTCCTGGTCAGCCCCCAGTCCAACGCCCTCATTGCCATGAACACCTTTTCCCAGCGGCGGCTGTACCAGGCACTGGGCTT
>NZ_JANSIR010000056.1:0-16476 GCF_047462155.1 Synechococcus sp. OH2 | reverse complement strand
AAAAACCCCCAGACCCGCCGCACCCGCAGCATCTTTGTGGTGGGGGTGGATCCCTCTGCCGACCTGCTGGAGTTGCCGGAGCTGACCCCCGACAAGTTGGAGGAGATCAAGAAGGCGGACGTGGTGCTCTTCGACCGCCGCTCCCGCAGCGAGTTTGGCCCCATCCCGGAATGGTTTGAGTCCGGTCGAGAGGTCTTTACCGAGGTGGGGAACCGCCGCGTCCAGGTGGGGGGTCTGTTTGAGATGGGGGCTACCTTTGGCGCCGACGGCACCATCCTCACCAGCGACCTCAACTTCCTGCGCATTTTTCCCCAGCGGGAGCGCGGCCTCGTGGATATCGGTGTGGTGCAACTGCAGCCGGGGGTGGATCCCCAGCCGTTGGTGCAGCAGATGCGGGCCTTCCTGCCGGAGGATGTGCGGGTGCTGTCGCGGGCAGAGTTTATCGATATGGAGCAAAGCTACTGGGAGGAGGGCACGGCCATCGGCTTTATTTTCGGCCTGGGGGTGGCCATGGGTTTCATCGTCGGCATTGTGATTGTCTATCAGATCCTCTATACCGATGTGTCGGATCACCTGGCAGAATATGCCACCCTTAAGGCCATGGGCTACACGGATACTTACTTGCTGGGGGTGGTGTTTCAAGAAGCTATTTTGCTGGCCGGTCTGGGATATATTCCCGCTTTTGCTCTGGCGGTTTTGCTCTACGATTTGACGGCCAATGCCACGTTGCTGCCAATTGCCATGACCTTCAGCCGGGCGGTGCTGGTGCTGCTCCTGACGGTGAGCATGTGCTTTATCTCAGGGGCCATTGCCGTGCGGCGGCTGCGGGCAGCCGATCCCGCCGATATTTTCTAACTAAAGTTTTGGCAAGGCGTTGCATGGGGGAGGGGGGGAATGGATTGTTGAATGGCTTGAACTCAACTGCCCAAAAGCTTCTGGGATCCCTTTAAAGGCCTTCGGCCAAAGGTTTCTGGAGGGTTCAATCGCGGCAGTTCCCACGATGGCCCACGATAAGTTGTCAACCCAAGTTGTTTGAGATTTTGAGTTCCCTATGCTGCCTTTCCTTCTCGATCAAGCCGCCCTCGCCTCCACCCAAAATGCCGTTGAGCCGGTGGTCAAAGCCGAAGGGGTGAACCACTACTTTGGCGAGGGGTCCCTGCGCAAGCAAGTGCTTTTTGACATCAACTTCGTTTTGCAGCCGGGGGAGATCGTGTTGTTGACCGGCCCCTCCGGCTCCGGCAAGACCACGCTGCTCACGCTCCTGGGGGCTTTGCGCTCGGTGCAGGAGGGCAGCTTGCGGGTGTTGGGGCAGGAGCTGCGGGGCGCCCAGCCCAACACCCTCATCCAGATCCGCCGCCAGGTGGGGTACATCTTCCAGGCCCACAACCTGCTGCGCTCCCTGACGGCAGCTCAAAATGTGCGTATGGCTCTGGAGCTGCACAACGGCCTTTCCGCCCAGGAAGCCCAAGAGCGGGCGGAAGCGATGCTGGCGGCGGTGGGTCTCGAGGATCGCGTCCACTACTACCCCGAACAACTTTCGGGTGGGCAGAAGCAGCGGGTGGCCATTGCGCGGGCCCTGGTCAGCCACCCCAAACTGGTGCTGGCCGACGAGCCGACGGCAGCCCTGGACAGCAAGTCGGGCCGCGAGGTGGTGACCCTGATGGAGAAGTTGGCGCGGGAGCAGGGTTGCACCATCCTGATGGTGACCCACGACAACCGCATCCTCGACATCGCCGACCGGGTGCTGCACATGGAGGATGGACGACTGGAGAGCCAGCCCCTTGCCTAGTTTGCCCCGTTGGAGGCGTGGCGGCGGTACCAGTCGATGGTGCGCTGCAGCCCCTCCCGCAGCCCCACCTTGGCCACAAAACCAATCCTCTCACGGGCTTTGGAGACGTCCAGGCAGCGGCGCGGCTGGCCGTTGGGCTTGTCCGTTTGCCAGCGGATCTCGCCGCGAAACTCCATCAGCTCGCAGATGAGGGCAATGAGATCCCGAATGGAGATCTCCTCTCCGGTGCCCAGGTTCAGGGGCTCGGAGCTGTTGTAGAGCTGGGTGGCCAGGAGAATGCCGCGGGCGGCATCTTCGGCGTAGAAAAACTCGCGGGTGGGGCTGCCATCTCCCCACACCTCCACGTAGTTCTGGCCCCGCTGTTGGGCTTCATGCACCTTGCGGATCAAGGCCGGGATCACGTGGGAAGTTTCGAGATCGAAGTTGTCCATGGGGCCGTAGAGGTTCACCGGCAGGAGGTAGATGCCGTTGAAGCCATATTGCTGCCGGTAGGCCTGCAGTTGCACCAGCAGGGCTTTCTTGGCGATGCCGTAGGGGGCGTTGGTCTCCTCCGGGTAGCCATTCCAGAGATCCTCTTCCTTGAAGGGGACGGGGGTGAACTTGGGATAAGCGCAAATGGTGCCCACGCAGACAAACTTCTCCACCCCAGCTAGATAGGCGGCGTGGATGAGCTGGGATCCCATGATCAGGTTGTCGTAGAAGAGCTCCGCCGGCTTGGCCTGGTTGAGGCCGATGCCGCCCACATGGGCCGCCAAATGGATGACGATATCTTGCCCCTGCACCACCTCTTGGCAGACTTCCCAGCGGCGCAGGTCGTGGGTGCGGGAGCGCGGGATCCGCACCTGCTCCGGCTTCACCCCCAGCACTTGCAACTGCTGCAGCACATGTTTGCCCAAAAAGCCACTCCCTCCGGTGAGCAAAATGCGCTTTTGGCTAAGGTCGATGGCAGTAGACAAGCTGTTGGGCATCATGGTGAGTGCGGAAAATCCCAGGCTTCCATTATGGGGCAGGGGGGCTGCTCCTCTTCTAACTGCTCGAGCTTGCAGGTTTCTGCGCTCCCTTTTCCAGCTCTGCCCGCAGCCGCTCCTGGGCCGCCTGTAGGGCTTGCGCCAGTTTCTCGGGCTGCTTGCCACCCGCCTGGGCCAAGTTGGGCCGCCCACCCCCACCGCCACCTGTGAGTTTGGCAATCTCGCCGATAAAGGAGCCCGCCTTGAGGCCAAGTTGCTGCACCGCCGGGCTAAAGGCGGCCACCAGGCTGACCTTGCCGGCTTCCGGCACCGATCCCAGCACCACTGCCCCTTCCCCTAGCCGCTGCAGCAGGTGCTCGGCGGCGGTTTTAAGCGCCTCAGGAGGAGTGGATCCCAATTCCGCCACCAAGATCCTGAGGTTCCCAACCGATACTGCCTGGGGCAAGAGCTGCTCTGCCTGGAGCAGGGCCAGCTGGCTGCGGGCCTCCTCAAGCGCCTTCTGGGCAGCCTTCAGCTCCGCCTGTAAAGCCGCTACCCGCTCTGGGATCTCCTGCGGCTTGGCCTTGAATTGGGCGCTCAGCTCCCGCACGACGCTATCCCGCTCGTTTAGGTATTCCAGCACCGCCGGCCCGGCTACAGCCTCGATGCGGCGGATCCCGGCGGCTACCCCACTCTCGGAGATGATCTTGAACAGGCCGATCTCGGCAGTGTTGCTGACGTGGGTGCCGCCACAAAGCTCCATCGACACCCCCGGAAAGTCAACCACGCGCACCTCGGCACCGTATTTTTCCCCAAACATGGCCACCGCCCCTCTGGCTTTGGCCTCTGCCAGGGGCAGAATGGCTACCTGAGCCGGATGGGCCTCAGCAATCCAGGTGTTGACCAGATCCTCAACCTGCTGCAGCTCTTCGGGGGTAAGGGGACGCGACAGGGTAAAGTCAAAGCGCAGCCGGTCAAAGGCCACCAGGGATCCCGCCTGGCTGATGGAGGGATCGACCACTTTCTTAAGGGCTGCCTGCAAGAGGTGGGTGGCTGTGTGGTGGGCCTGGGCGCGCCGCCGACAGGCCAGGTCAATCTGGGCCTGCACGGGATCCCCCACCCGCAGGATCCCCCGCTCCACCCGGCCAAAGTGGACAAACAGATCCCCCCGCTTTTGCACATCCTCCACCCGTACCAACACTCCGTCCCCGGCCAGGTAGCCGCGATCGCCAATTTGCCCCCCGGACTCCGCATAAAAAGGCGTGCGATCCAAAACCACCTGCACCACCTGCCCCGCCTCTACCTGAGGCACCGACTTCCCTTCCACCAGGAGCGCCTCCACCACGCCGCGGGCAGAGGACTGGTTGTAGCCGAGAAACTCCGTCTCGATTAAAAACTCAGCCAGCTCGTCCAGGGATCCCTGGGCCATGACGTCGAGGGTTTGGTGAGCGGCGCGGGCCCGCTGCCGCTGTTTTTCCATCTCTTGCTCAAAGCCCTGGACATCCACGCTAAAGCCGTGCTCCTGGGCAATTTCCTGAGTCAGCTCCAACGGGAAGCCGTAGGTGTCAAAGAGCTTGAAGGCGTCGACACCGGAGATCTGCTTTGGCGCGCCAGTGGCGGTGACGTTGGCAAACAGATCAAACAGCAGCCGCTCCCCCCGCTCCAGAGTCTTGAGAAACTGCTCCTCTTCCCGCTGCAGCTCGGCTTTGATCACCGCCTCCCGCTCCCGCACCTCGGGATAGGCCGCCTCCGCCAACTGGATGGCCGTCTCCACCACTGGCCAGGTAAAGGGCTCGCCGATCCCCAAGAGGCGCCCGTGGCGCACCATCCGCCGGATCAAGCGCCGCAGCACGTAGCCCCGATCCACATTGGAGGGGATTACCCCGTCGGCAATCAGATGCATCACCGCCCGCGCGTGATCCCCAATAACCTTGAGGGAGACTTTCTGCTCGGGGCTGGCCCGGAAGTAGTCCACCTGAGCGATCTCAGCCGCCTTCTGCACAATGGGGAAGATCAAATCTGTCTCATAGTTGTTGGGGACTCCCTGCAACACCTGAGCCAGCCGCTCCAGCCCCAGGCCAGTGTCGATGTTTTGCTTGGCCAAGGGAGTGAGGCGGCCCTCGCTGTCCCGGTTGAGCTCCATGAACACCAGATTGTAGATCTCCAGAAAGCGGGAGTCGTCCCCTAGGTCAATCTGCTCATCCCCTAGCTCCGGCTTGAAGTCGTAGTAGATCTCGGAGCAAGGGCCACAGGGGCCGGTGGGGCCGGCAGCCCAGAAGTTGTCCTCCTCCCCCATGCGCCGGATGCGGTGGGGCGGGATCCCAATCTCATTGCGCCAGAGGGCAAAGGCCTCCTCATCTTCTCGAAAGACGCTCACCACCAGGCGCTCCGGCGGCAGGCCAAACACCTCCGTCACCAGCTCCCAGGCCCAGGTGATGGCCTCTTTTTTGAAGTAGTCGCCGAAGCTGAAGTTGCCCAGCATCTCAAAAAAGGTGTGGTGGCGAGCCGTCCGTCCCACGTTCTCGATGTCGTTGGTGCGTACGCATTTCTGGGCAGTCGTGACCCGTGGGTACTCCGGATCCCGATGCCCCAGGAAGATGGGCTTGAAGGGTAGCATGCCGGCGATGGTCAGCAGCACCGTGGGATCCTCCGGCACCAAGGAGGCGCTGGGCAGTACCTGGTGGCCCCGCTGGGCGTAGAAGTCCAGAAAAGCCTGCCGGATGGCGGCACCGGAGAAGGATGGAGACATGGTCAAGGCGAAGAATAACTGTATTGATAATTCTAGGTTTTTTGCCGCTGGGGCAGTTGAACTCTTGAGGTCTGGATTTTGTCGGCACCGCCCGCCAAAGCAGAAAAATCTAAGCGATTTCTCCGATTGAGCCCGCGTGGGCAAACGCTAGGATCAGCCTGTTGGAGCCAGATGTGCAAGATTTTTCTCCCCTTGGTCTAGGCTAGATGTATCTCTGGCAACGCGCTTGCCCGCCCATCAGCCTCGTCTCGGTTACCTAGCCGTCAGTCGGTAGCGCTTGGAGGGGTATGCCCACCTGCTATTGTCTCAATCCTGACTGTCTGCAGCCAGAAAATCCACCGGATGCCTCCACCTGTGCCTCCTGTGGCCAGCCGCTGCTGGTGCGCAATCGCTACCGGGCCTTCAAGCGTCTGGGGCAGGGGGGATTTGGCGCCACCTTCTTGGCCCGCGATGAGGACATGCCCTCCAAGCCCTGGCGGGTGATCAAGCAGTTGCGCCCGGCTGAAAATTCGCCCCAACTGGCCAGGCTGGCGGAGGAACTGTTTAACCGCGAGGCTGAGGTGTTGGAGCGCCTGGGGGAGCATTCGCAAATCCCCAAGCTCTACGCCCACTTCCAAGAAGGCGGCCAATTCTACTTGGTGCAGGAGTTTATCGAGGGGATCACGCTTTCTCAGGAGATGCGGCGCAATGGGCCTTTCTCCGAAGAACAAGCCCGGCAAGTGATGCAGGAGGTGCTGCTGATCCTCAACTATGTCCACAGCCAGAACACCGTCCACCGCGATATCAAGCCGGCTAACCTGATTCGCCGCAAAGAAGATGGCCGCCTGGTGCTAATCGACTTTGGGGCGGTGAAGCAGCTTGGGCCGGGCCACAAGTCGTCGGAGGAGGGAACGGCGATTCGCTCCCTGGGCTTTTCTCCGCCGGAGCAGATGGCTGGCCAGGCGGTGGGCCCCGCCAGCGATCTCTACGCGCTGGCCGCCACTTGCATCAATTTGATGACTCTGGAGTCGCCGGCCAAGTTTTACGACCACAACACCGGCCAATGGGATTGGTCGGATCGCCTGCAGCTCAGCCCTGAGTTCGACGCCATTTTGCGCCGCATGCTGCAGCCGGCCATCAGCCAGCGCTTTGCCACGGCTACCGAGGTGCTGCGGGCTCTGCAAGGGATCCCGGTGCAGGAGGGCCCCCTTTCCTCGCCGGTTCTCTTGCCCAGTTCTCCGTTGACTGCCGATTCCAGCCCGTTGCTGATCTCCGACCAGTGGGCCAAACGCCGTTCAACCGCTCTCCCCCTGGCCCGAACAGATGGGTTCTCGCCTGCGCCGCTCCCTCGGTCCGGTGCGGGAGGCATGCTGCCCGTGGGAGCGGTTCCCACCGGTTTTACCCAACTGGGCCAAGCCAGCCGCATCACTGGCAGCGGGCAGATCAAGCCAGCCACCCCGCCGCGGATCCCGTCTTTGGCGGGGGCGGATCTGCGGGGCAAGTCTTTCGCCAACCAGAACTTAGCCGGTTATGACTTGCGCTGCGCCGATCTGCGGGGGGCCGATTTTTCGGGGGCCAATCTGCAGGGAGCCGATCTGCGCGGGATCCGCTTCAACACACCGCAACCCCGCTGGCTGCGCTTTTTGAGCCGGCTCCTCGGCTCGGCCAAGACCCTGGGAGGGATCCTAGCAGGCCTGGGAGGGCTCTTGGGAGCTGGGAGCCTGGCGTTTTTGCTCGTCCACCTCACCACGCGCAATGTGGTTTATGCCTTGGGAGCGGCTGGGATTGCTTTGGTGGTAGCCGGGTCGGTGCTCTGGTCTGCAGGCGGCAGGACTTCCCTGCCACGCCAAGCTGAAGAAAAAGGCAAGCGCTTCACCAGCTTTTACAAAGCGGATCTGCGAGGGGCGCAGATGGATAGGAAGCTGCGGGAGTTCGCCCGCCGCCAGGGTGCCATCGTGAGCTAGAGCGGATCCGTTCCCGCCTTAGGCTATGGGAGGAAGCCCGCTGCGGATAGCCTGGCTCACCTGCTCCGCCAGAGGCCGGCAGGCTACGGCTTTCCCTTGCCGCCGATCCCCCGCCTGGTCGTAAAAAACAATGCCTTCGGCGCGGGAAAGGCCCAGGGCCAAAAAGAGCAGCTCCAAAACCCCAAAGGAGGTGGCCTCCAAGTCCGGCGCTTGCTCCCGCAGTTCCGCCAGCGTGGCTTGGGCATCTTCCAGGTGGCCAAAGGCCGGGATCCACAGCTGGCCGATGGGTTCGAATCCTGGGGGGGACTCCGTCCCGGCGGATCTTTCTACCACCCGCACCGTCAGCCAGCCGCCATCGGGGTAGCGCAAGGTGGTGTACTGCAGGTGATCCAGGTGTTGGGCCACCTGGGTGAGCACCTCTGCGACCTGTTGCATCGCCGCTGTCGGGATCCCGTTCTGCGGGGCCTCCTCTACCAGCGTTGCGGCCTGGGCCGCCAGACTAGATACCATGATTGACAACCATCCTTACTTAGGTTCAAAATGGGTATTCGCAGCTCCTGGGGCTGTAGTTCAATTGGTTAGAGCACCGCCCTGTCACGGCGGAAGTTGCGGGTTCGAGCCCCGTCAGCCCCGTACCTGTTAGGAACACTGTAGCCTACATCGGCAAGCAGGTCAGCACTGCTATCATAGGTACCTTGCTCCGTTAGGGTAGGGAGATGTGTGCCTTGCGGTATCTGCGCCCGGATTTGCTTCACCTCAAGTCCTATGATGCCGTGCCGCCCCAAGCTGCCGACAAGTTGGATGCCAACGAGTTTCCCTGGGATTGGCCGGCGGGCTTCAAGCAGAAACTCTCCCTCCTCTGGGAAAAAGGGATCCCGAGCAACCGCTACCCCGATGCTCATCACCGGGGCCTCAAGCAGGCCATTGCCGCCTATGCCGGGGCAGATCCTGCCCAGATTAGCCTGGGCAACGGCTCCGACGAGCTAATCCGATCCCTATTCATTGCCACCTGCCTGGGCGGAAGGGGTGGCATTCTGGTGCCAGAGCCTACCTTTTCTATGTACGCCATCCTGGCTCAGAGCCTGGGGATCCCAGTGGTGCGGGTGCCCCGCCACCCTGAGACGTTTGCCCTGGATCTGGAGCGGTGTCAACAGGCGATAGCGGAGCAGCAGGTGCGGGTGGTGTGTTTGGTGGATCCCAATTCGCCCACCGGCAATGGCCTGAGCACCGCCGAGTGGGAGTGGGTGGAAGGGTTGCCCGCCGAGATTTTGGTGATCCTCGATGAGGCCTATTTCGAGTTCAGCCAACACACGGCCCTGCCCAAGCTGGCGGAGCACCCCAACTGGGTTATCTTGCGCACCTTCTCCAAAGCCTTTCGCCTGGCAGCTCACCGGGTGGGCTATGCCATCGGCCATCCGCAGCTCGTCCAGGTGCTGGATGCCATCCGCCTGCCCTACAATCTCTCGGCCATCTCCCAGTGGGCCGTTCAGATTGCCCTGGAACATGCCGAGGAGTTTTTGGCCGACCTACCCCTTATCCGTCAGGAACGGGAAGCCCTCTACCAAGCCCTGCAGGAGCTGCCGGGGGTGCGGGTGTGGCCTAGCCAGGCCAATTTTCTCTACTTCCGGGTGGCAGGATGGGATCCCCAGGATCTGCAGCGGGCCTGGCAAGAGCTGGGAACTTGTGTGCGCTGTACCGGCGGCGGGCTGCGCCTAACGGTGGGCACCCCTGAAGAAAACCAACGCGCCCTGGAGCGCCTGCAGCAGATCTTGCGGTAGGTGGCTCTACCTACAACTCCTGCTCAACCTGGGCCGAGAAATCGCTGGATCAGGCCATAAACTTGCTGGAGCTGCCTCTCGTTGAGCCGCTTCAGTTCTTCGCGGATTGCCACTTGCAGTCTTTGAGCTTCAGTTTGCTCCCGCTGCAGCAGCCAACTCTGAACAGGGCTGGGGTGCTCCACGAAGTCGTGTAGCCAGGGATCCCGTTCCTCCAGCTCAGGCTCTGCCTGGGGCAGTTGCTCACGCCAGCGCTCTTGCGCGCGGCTAAACTCCTCTGCCAAAAGATCGGTCGGTCGTCCCTCCGCCTGCAGAGAATCTCGATACTTCTTGTGAACCAAAAGCCAGCGCTGCCGAATCTGAGAGCGTTGCCATCTTGGGATTCTACCGATTCCGTTTTCAGCAAAGCGCTCATAAAACCTGAGCGCGTCTCGGTAGCGGCCCAGTCGCTCATAGGCCAGGCCCACCTCCAGCGGTTGCAGCCACCAAGCGTGCTCCCCGCGCACACTGCTTACCACTTCCTGCAGAAAATCCCGCAGTCCAGGGAGCTTCCACCTCAGCTCATCCCAGTTGGTTGCCATGTCTCGAGCCATGCTGGCCACCAACTCGTAGTCATGTCCGCGCTGCCACGCCTGTGGGTGGGCCTGAACCACTTCCCAAAGCCTGCCCCACTCGCGGCGCCGGATCAGGATTCGCAGCAGCAGCGGCCACTCTTTCAAGCGCTCCAGGCTGAGGATGACATCGTTGATGTACTCCTCCCACTCGCCCGCGAGGGGACGTCCCGCCTCCTGCCATTTGCTCACCACTGCTGCGTCCTGCCGGTCTTTGGATAGCCACCTCACCTGGCCAGGCGACTTCTCCAATTGGATCTTGGCCCGGTAGTAGTAGGAATGCTCCGTTTGGCCACCTTGATCCCAAATGGCAACTGCCTCCTCAAGTTTCTGTTGCTGGAAATAACAGATGCCGAGAATTTTGTGATATTGCCCTGCGAACGGCTGCCGCTGGCCAAGAAAGGCCAAACGCTCCCTCAAGGCCTCAAGGGTCTCTTGCCAAAAAAGTTCACGGTCCTCCAGCTTAGAACGAAAAGTCTCTAGATTATCGAAAACTTGCTCCAGCTCCACCAAAAACTTCTCCACACAAACCTTCCAGGTGGGATCCGAATGCTTCGGGCTGACCTCAACGCTCAACCAATCTCGCACTCGAACTATCTGTCGAAAGCGCTCCATGGACTTGGCAGAGCTGTTTTGGGTTACCACCATCAAATCCACCAGAGGACTGTAGTCGGGGATCTCGGAGCACCTGGCAAAGTGAGTGGGACGATGCTGCTGTAACTCTAACCAAGCTTTTGCCTTCCAAAAGCACTCCCAGGCTTCCCGGATGAGATGTCTATTGGGTAGGGCGGATCTTTCCAGGCTTAAAAACTGACGACCTGCAGGAACGTAATCCCTCTGCAGCTTGAGGATCCAAGCTTGGCATTCCTGTTCTAATTTCTGGTTGCCTGCCTGCCGAGCAAAGGCGCGTGCATCTTCCAAGAGCTCAGGATTTCCCTCCTCTACCCCTCGCCTAAGAAACCCAAGAGCCAAGTCCAGGACATCCTGTAAGTTTTTATCCGTCCAGTATTGGATGCCGGTGCCTGGAGCGAAGCCCGCCAGTACAGGTGGATGGGTTTGCCATTGGGATCGATCAGGCTGCAAATGAGAGTGATTGAGCCAAAAGTCAATCTCCAAGGCAGGATCCCAAAAATCCCGCCAGCCAACTGCAGTATCCACAACAGCTAAGGCTTCGATGGGGCGGGTAATACCAACGTATAGCTGGTTGAGAAAATAATGTAGCTGTAGGGATACTTTCTCTGCAGGTTCTTGAGCATAGTGGTTAAGCCTTCTGCTAAAGTTTTGTCGATAGTAGTCGCCAAACTTGTAGAGAATAATCTTTTTGAACTCCATGCCCTTGACAGCGGTAACAGTCTGCAGCAGCGCCGGCTTGAGATTTTGCTCCAGCTCTTCGGCAAAAACTCTCTGGAGTTCGGGATCTTGGCGCACGTAGTCCAGCTCCTCTCCTATGGGACAAGGCAGGATGCAAACTGTACCCGTGCTGTTCCTGAGCATACTCCTCAGCTCATGTTGAGTTAAGTTCTTGTCCTGGCCATCCAGCACAAACTTTTGAGCTGGCCTACCTGGTTCCTGAAAACGCCAAGGCTGCTGTGGATAAATCCCCCGATCATTGCTAAGAACTCGCCGCCACAGGTTAACCAGGTTGCTAAAACGAGTGATCTGAGGGCTACAGCGGTAGTTATTTTTTAACTCTCGGGGACTTGGAATCTCGAGAGAATGACTCGGCAACAAGTAAGCATGGATATGCTTGTAGAGATGGCTCCTTAGAGCATCCCAACGAAATCCTGTAGGATTGATCGTTTGCAGGGGATCCCCAGCAAAAGCATAAGGTAAACGCTCGATAGCCCAATCCAGCTTATATTTTCCCCAAGGTGACAAGCAGAAAACAATATTCAGCTCAAGCTGGGTAAAGTCTTGAACCTCATCACAGAAAATGACCGGATGAATTGATCTAAGACAACCATTCTGTAGGACATCTCTAGCCAAATCTTGATCGTCCCAGTAGCCTTCGTAGGTAGTTCGTTCCTGATAACCTCGCCAAACTTGCTTGTATATTCGATCAAAGACTTCTACATCTACAGTGCGGTCAGCTTGAGGCAATTCCCGATAGCAATCTGGATCCAAGTAGTCGCTTACTTCATAGCCCTTGATCAGAGTGCGAATCGTATGCCAAGCTAACTCTATATCGCTGCGGCCGCGGTACCAGCTCCGAAATCGATAAAAATTGACATATCGCTCCAGTTGATAGCGTTCTTGTCTCTCCGGCGGAAGACAGCTCAACAGGTAGTCCTGGAAGGTGCTAAAGAAAGCTTGACATCGCCCAATTTCCTCTTCTGAGAAGTCACTGCCTCTCTCTCGGTAACGATGGTTGACCCGCAAAATTGTACTTACCTTGCTGCGGGCTTGCTGTACTAGACTCGGGCTGTAGGTTAAAAAGAGAGGATGGTACTGAAAGTTTCCTTTGCTTGAATTCTTCAGGTAATGGCTGCAGTAATCAGCAAAACGGTAATACAACATCAGAGATTTGCCGCTTCCAGCTCGCCCGTTGATCAGTAGAGGCATAGAGGTGCTTTGGAGAATTTCTTCTTCCTCCATCGATAAAGCTAAGTTCCCCTCTGTAGTTTCCTGGATTTCCAGCCAGACGTTTTCATCTGCAACCATGTAATCGGGGTAGGCGCGGCGGGCATATCGCTTCCAAATCTCTAAAGATTGTGGGTGTTGGAGAATATCCGGCCGATCGGCCCCCATCCCAAATAGGCAAGTTTGGCGCCCTAGGTCAAACCGCTCTCTCTGCTCCGGAGCGTGGTCGTAAACCCCAATTAAAAATGGAGATAAGACTCTTTCCTGCTCACATACCTGCACCAGGCTGATAGCCAGATGTATCGAGCCTTCCCGCCAGCATCTAACCTCAGCTCCTGGATAAAACAGTGGTAGTTCCTGGTAGAGATTACCTTTCTCATCGCTAATGAATTGCTCTACCGCCCGATACACTTGGCGCCGCTGTTCTAGAGAAAGGGCTTGCACTTGCCGAACCCATTCCCCGCTTTCCAACACCAGTCGCTCCTGGCGGTTGGGAGTATTTAAAAACTGTGTCCAATCGTACAGTTCACTGGGGAGAGGGAGGAGCTGGTTTTGCCGCGCTTCCTCTTGTTCATTTTCCGCTTGCCTTTGTGCCAGCCAGGCCTGTAGCTGATCGTCAGGCACCCAGTTCCTCACCCGCTCTTGATAGCCGGGATCCTGCCGCCGCTCCAGGAACTCTCGGTACTCGTGGCTGCCTCTCCCCCAAAGGCCAAACAAGACCAAAACCGGCACCTCTCCCAGATAGCGCAGATCACCCACCAAGCGAACATTGCGCCGGAGGTTGCGCTTCCAGTAGGGGTAGCGAACGTCGAACAACCGGCTTAAAAGGGTGCGATCCCCCTGCGATAGCCGTTCTATCAGCTCCTCGAGGTTGTATGGCGCTCCTGCCTCCAAAACTTCTTCTAGACAATACACGTACATGGGATCCCACTGCTCAAGCTGTCCTGGTTTGAAGGCCATCTTAGAGGCGACCTGCCTTGCCTGTCAGCTCTCTCTCAAAACTTGCTACCAAACTGAGAGACTAACCAAATAACTTCAATTGAAGCTAGGGTTAGAATTTTAAGCTTTGATAAAGTGTGCTGAACTGGTGGGCAAATTAGAGAATCCAAGCTGTTACCGCGCGGCCCTAACGCCCATTCCTCTGTCAAGCTGTCTGGCAGCATCCCCAGCAGAAGCCGATCGAACTGGCAGAGAAAAGGTTGCGACAGGGATCCCGCTGGCTCTAGATGAGGTTGTCCAAAGCAAACTTTGGAGAAAGGTGATGGGATCCTCCCCTAGCTGGATCGGTTTGCCCTCCCTGCTGGCAACAGCGGTCTTGGATCATTGAAGCAGAATTGGGTTTGGATCCCATCTCGTCTCAATACAGCTTTTTCCAACGTGGGGGAGTTCTGTAGAACGGTGGGATCCGGTTGTTATCCCTGTTGACCTGTTTTTCAAGAATTGTCCACCCTACTACCCAAGGAGCGGCTATGGAATTGGTTTACTTCACCCCCATCCTCGATGTGCGCGTGCAGCGAAGCACCCTTGACTTCCCGAAGCAGCAGAGCTCTGGAGAGCGCCCTCGCACTTTCTTCCCCACACCATTACAGGTTTGGGAGAGCGGCGAGGCCTACACTGTCCAGCTCTGG
This sequence comes from Synechococcus sp. OH2, assembly GCF_047462155.1. Lineage (NCBI taxonomy): Bacteria > Bacillati > Cyanobacteriota > Cyanophyceae > Synechococcales > Synechococcaceae > Synechococcus > Synechococcus sp. OH2. The sequence goes on along the minus strand of NZ_JANSIR010000056.1, from coordinate 2,454 downwards.
GTGCCCGGCGCCGATCGCGAGCGCTTCCACATCGAGGCCACAGCCCAGCAGCTCTCCATTAGCGGTGAAATCCAGCTTCAAGGCCCTGAAGGTGCTGAATTACGCTACCAAGAGGTGGAGCCTCAGCCTTTTCAACGCATCCTCAAGCTAGCCAAAAGCATTCAGCCGGAAAAAGTCTCGGCCATCTACCGGGATGGCATTCTCACCCTCACCCTGCCCAAGGCCGATGCCGTGCAGGCAGTCAAAGTTCAGATAGGAACCTCAACTTCCGCAGCTCCGTCGGAAACTTTAACGGTGGAAAGCCAGCCTGCCTAGTCTCCCTTCTCCCCAAGCAAGAGGGGGCAGGGGTGAGGGAGTTCGCCTAGCTACCCCACTGCACGCGCACCTCGTCCCCTACTTTGAAATCCAAGGTGCGGCTGGCGTTGCCTCGGTTTTGCACAATCTCCACCAAGCCGGAGCTGCCCACCAGGGCAAGCAGCTCGCCCTCACTTCCCTCGGCAAAGGTGGCAGCGGAGCGGATGGTGATCCCCTTGATCCAAGCTCTCCAGTTGCGGCCCTCCACCCAGTTGCCGGGGAGAGTGGTGATGCCGTTGCCGAAGCGGTCGATGGCCTGGATCACGCCGCGGCCGCCGTCGGGCTCTGCCTGAGGTGGTGGCCAGTCCCAGCGAACCAGCTCGGCCACCTCCAAGGGATCCCCCAACTCTGCCAAAGGGATCCCGTTGGCCAGGTGGGCGGCCACCGGGGCAAAAATATCCCGCCCGTGAAAGGTACGGCTGGGAGAAGGAGTGCGCCAGTAGCGGGGTCGGTTGAGTTCCACAGCAGCCAGAGGTGGGGATTGCTCCAAAACGCCGCTGAAGAGGCCATTGTCAGGGCCGACCAAATAGCCTCCTTGGGTTTGGACGGCCACCGCCCTTCGGCTGCTCCCCACCCCCGGATCTACCACCGCCAGGTGAATGGTTCCAGAAGGTAAATGGGGATAGGCCGTCATCAGGGCAAAACGGGCCGCTGCCACATCCTGGGGCGGGATCTCGTGGCTGAGGTCGATCAGTTGGGCTTGGGGCGCGATTCCCCAGATCACCCCTTTCACGATGCCTACGTAGGGATCTTCGAGGCCAAAATCCGTCAGTAGGCTAATGAAAGGCATATACTGTCTCAACGTCATGAACTACCTCACCGCATGGGCAGACGGGTTTCCCCATCTGGGCAAGGCTTTTGTCTCTTCCTCCGCCCCAGTTGCTTCATTGTTCGCGGCAGCGGGACGGAGTCCATCCCGTATACCGAGTCTCCGTTTGCAAAGCGTGGCGCTAGCCATCGTAGAGCTGCAGCATCCAAGACGCACGAGGCGGGTTCCCAGCCCCGGGTGCTGATTAGGTGCAACGTTGTACATAACCATCACCGCCCCCCTGTCCCTCTCTATCGCAAAACCCCAGGCAGAACAGACAGGATAGCGATTGCTCAACCAACATCAGGGATCCTCCCAGTCAGCAGCAGTTGAGGTAGGCAGCGCCCTCAGGAGTTACCTTGCAAGACGGGAAGGCCGGCGCTGTACCTGCCTCCCTCCCCTCGTATACGGGGGGGGAGTCGGAGGGGGGTCAGGGCCGGGAGGAGGTCAGTTGGAGGATTCCTTTGCCAGTTGCGGCTGCAGCGGCTGCGGCTCGGCAATGTTGGGCAGCTCCAGACAGTAGCCCGCCCCGTAGACAGTTTTGATGTACTGGGGGTGGCGCGGATCTGGCTCCAGCTTGGTGCGCAGATGGCGGATGTGGACGCGGATGGTCTCGATGTCATCGTCAGGCTCGTAGCCCCACACTTCCTGCAGGATTTCGCTGGGGGAGACTGTCTGGCCGTGCCGCTGCATCAGGCAGTGGAGCAGGTCAAACTCCAGGTGGGTGAGCTTAATGGTCTTGCCAAACCACACCGCCTCGAAGCGCTCTGGCACCAGGGTGAGGGGGCCATAGGTGAGGATCTCGCCGTGTTTGGCCGTCTGCGGAATCCGATCGGCACGTCGCAACAGGGCCCGCACCCGCACCAGCAGTTCCTGCACCTCAAAGGGTTTGGTCAGGTAGTCGTCGGCGCCGGCATTGAAGCCCTCGATCTTGTCTTGGGTTTGACCAAGGGCAGTGAGCATCAGGATCGGGATCTCGCTGGTGCGCTCCTCCCGCCGCAGCCGCTGACAAACCGTCAGGCCATCCACCTGGGGTAGCATCAGGTCGAGGATGATTAGATCGGGGAGAACTTGCAGGGCCAGCGCCTGTCCGCGCACCCCATCCGTGGCCTTTACGACCTCATAGCCCGCCAACTCCAGATTGATGCGCAGGATATCCAGAATCGAAGGGTCGTCCTCAATGATGAGTATGCGAGCCATAGCCGGTTGCAGCCCACACTGCGGATAAAACGTTTTGTTAAATCAGCTACAGCCTGTTAAGGAATCAAGGGGTACAGTAGCAACACTTAGCA
>NZ_JANSIR010000055.1:17495-18035 GCF_047462155.1 Synechococcus sp. OH2 | reverse complement strand
AGCGGGTGAGGAACCCCCACCCGCCTACGCGGTGGGGTAGTTCATAACTTCGGAGAACGGATCCCTACTTGGGCTGCCGGGCACTCTGTCGTCCTGGGCCAGTTCCGGTGGGCGGATCGCCTAGAATAATTCAGAACCCACCTGTTTCTGCTGCCATGAGTTCTCGCTCTTCAGATTGGTTCACGCGGGCTCGCCACCTTTTCTACGGCGCGGCCACTGCCCTGGTGGAGATCCTCCAAGACCCGGAAAAGCGGGCCGAAAACCTCAACCGCCTCTCGATGGATCTGGCGCAACTGGCAGCAGAACTGGAGCAAAAGGGGGAGTTGATCGAACAGGAAGCCGTTCGCTACGTTGAAAGTCTCAGGGATCCAGCCGCCAACGCCCCCGCCCCAGAGAGCGAGAGGCCCGCCCCTGCTGAAAGCGCCCCCCCGACCACGGCTCCCCCTGCCCCTATCTCCAAAGAAGAAATGGCCGAGCTGATGGAGCTGATCCACCAGATCGAGTCTTTGCGCCTGGATCTGGAGCGGCTGCGCACCGAGC
>NZ_JANSIR010000055.1:17255-17380 GCF_047462155.1 Synechococcus sp. OH2 | reverse complement strand
TCCTAAGTCTTGTGCGGTTCGACGTCATCACCCTCTTCCCAGAATTTTTTGCAACGCCGCTGCGCATCGGGCTGGTGGGCAAAGCCCTGGAGCAGGGGATTGCCGAGGTTCACTGCACCAACCCG
>NZ_JANSIR010000055.1:0-17133 GCF_047462155.1 Synechococcus sp. OH2 | reverse complement strand
GGGGGTGGGGTGGGCATGGTGCTCAAGCCAGAGCCCTTTTTTGCTGCCGTTGCCTCCTTGCCCCGCCTGGATCCCCGCGAGATCATCTTGCTCACGCCGCAGGGGCAACCGCTGAACCAGGCGCTGCTGCGGGAGCTGGCCCAAAAGGCGCAGCTCATCCTGCTCTGTGGCCAGTACGAGGGCTTTGACGAGCGGATCCGCCAATATCTGGCCACCCGCGAGGTGTCGCTGGGCGATTTTGTCTTGACGGGGGGGGAGATCCCGGCGCTGGCCTTGATCAACGGCGTGGTGCGGCTCTTGCCGGGCACAGTTGGTAAAATGGATTCGCTGAGGAGCGAAAGTTTCGAGACGGGGCTGCTGGAGTATCCCCAGTACACCCGTCCACCGGAGTTCCAAGGGCACAAGGTGCCGCCGGTGCTTCTCTCAGGCGACCACCGAGCCATTGCCCGTTGGCGTCTGCAACAGCAGTTGGTTCGCACCTGGCAAAGGCGGCCAGACCTGTTGGCCAAACGCCCCCTCACGCCCGAAGAACAACAGTTGCTGGCAGAGGGGCTAGCTGAGCAGCACACCGATGCGGAGGAACAGGATCAATGTTTGTAAACCGTCTCCGCTCCCCCCTCAACCCCCGGCGCGGGATCCCTGCGGCCCTGGGTCTGCTTCTGCTGGGGATCCTGGCCAGTGCCGAGGTTGCCTTGGCCCAAAGGGGAGATGTCAATGAGGCCATCCGCCGCGACCGCAACGTCCAGTTGTTCGACGGCACCAGCATTGACATGAACGACCTCCTGCGGGCCGCCGAGTTTCTCTCCCGGCAAAATGCTGCCTCGCGTTGGGACAGCAAGGCCGGGATCGACGCAGCGGTAGAGCAATTCAACCGCTCCCGCCGCCCTTTGGTGCTCTCCCCGAGGGCGCTGACGCCTGAGCCCACTCCCACCCCTTGAGAGGGATCCCACCCCCAACAGATCTGTTAAGATCGCTAAGCCGATCTTGAGTGCGCCAAAAGGTGGCGCACCGTTTTCGGGATCCAGCAGGAGATACCGCCGTGGTTAAAAGCACCTCTTCCAGCAAGGCCGATACGGAACAACGTTTGGATCCCGCCAGCCGGGGCCACTCCAGGGACAACTCCCCTGAGTCCAAGGGGATTCTCGGCTTCCTCCAGGAGACCCGCGCGGAATTGGCCAAAATTGTTTGGCCGAGCCGCCAGCAACTGATTAGCGAATCGGTGGGCGTCTTACTGATTGTGTTGGCCTTCGCCTCGTTCATCTACCTGGTCGATCAACTGTTTGGCTGGCTGGCCACTCAACTGTTCTCGTGAGGTTCTTTCTCAGATGGCCCCTGCCAGGGATCCCTATTCATTTTTGGGGACGGGAGGCCCATGCATACAGACAGACACAGAGAGGAGGTGAGGTGATGAGCCCAAAGCCAGAGCAGCGGTGGAAACGCCGTGGGGGCCACCCTGAGCCCCTAGAGCCTGTAGACACGGCGCCAGAAGGGGAAGAAGGCGAAAGTCAAGGTCGTCGCAACCTGCGCTGGTACGCTGTGCAGGTGGCCTCAGGCTGCGAAAACAAAGTCAAAAGCACCCTGATGCAACGGGCGGCGGCTCTGGATGTGGCAGATCAGATTGTCGAGGTGGTGATCCCGAAGCGGACGGGCTTCAAGCTAGATCGATCCGGCAAGCGCCAGGAACAAGAGGAAAAGATTTTTCCCGGCTATGTGCTGGTGCGCATGGATCTCAACGACGACACCTGGATGGTGGTGAAAACTACCCCCAACGTGATCAACTTCGTTGGCACGGAAGAAAAGCGGGCCTACGGTCGTGGTCGGGGCCATGTGACGCCACGGCCCCTCAGCCCAAGCGAAGTCCAGCGCATCTTCAGCAGCGTTGAGGTGGAGGAAGTGCCCCTCAAGATCGACATGGCACCTGGGGATCGCATCGAGGTGCTCTCCGGCCCCTTCCAAGGATTCTACGGCGAAGTGGTGGATGTCAGCCCAGAGCGGGGCAAGCTCAAGGCCTTGATCTCGATTTTCGGGCGCGATACTCCGGTAGAATTAGAGTTTGGTCAAGTGCGAAAAGAGGTGTAACTGCGTTTCATGGCTAAGAAACTGGTGGCAGTGGTCAAGCTGGCCATCCAGGCGGGCAAAGCCACCCCCGCCCCCCCCATCGGCCCGGCGCTGGGCCAGCACGGGGTTAACATCATGGCCTTCTGCAAGGAATATAACGCCAAAACGGCGGATCAAGCCGGGATGGTGGTGCCGGTCGAGATCTCGATTTACGAGGATCGCAGCTTCACCTTCGTCCTCAAGACGCCGCCGGCTTCGGTGTTGATCAAAAAAGCCCTCGGCATTGAGTCGGGATCCAGTGAGCCCCACAAAGTCAAGGTGGGATCCCTGACGCGAGCGCAACTGCGTCAGATTGCCGAGCAGAAGTTGCCCGATTTGAATGCCCGTGATGTGGAGGCGGCTATGAAAATCATCGCCGGCACTGCCCGCAGCATGGGGGTGACAATCGTCGATTGATGAAGGATCTTTAGTCTGATTGTTGTCTTGAAGTTTTGGGGGAGAGAGGTTCTCGCCAGCACCCCGAGGAGAAACGATGGCTCGAAAACTGTCCAAACGTATGCAGGCTTTGCGGGAGAAGGTCAAGCCCATTGCCTATCCCCCCGCAGAAGCCCTGGCCCTGATGAAGGAGACGGCCACTGCCAAATTTGACGAGGCGGCAGAGGTTCACATCCGCCTGGGGATCGATCCCAAGTATGCCGACCAGCAGTTGCGCACCACCGTCGTCTTGCCCCGCGGCACCGGGCAGGAGATTCGGGTGGCGGTGATTGCCCGTGGCGAGAAGGTTACGGAAGCCCAGAACGCAGGAGCCGACCGGGTGGGCTTTGAAGACCTAATCGAGGAGATCGGCAAGGGCATGATCGATTTCGACCTGCTGATTGCCACCCCCGATGTGATGCCCCAGGTTGCTAAGCTGGGGCGCCTATTGGGGCCGCGTGGCCTCATGCCCTCTCCCAAGGGTGGGACGGTCACCATGGATTTGGCCCAAGCCATCAAGGAGTTCAAAGCCGGCAAGCTGGAGTACCGGGCGGACAAAACCGGCATTGTGCATTTGATTTTCGGCAAGTGCAAGTTCCCTGTCGAAGCACTGCTGGAAAACTTGAAAGCCGTGCAAGAGTCTGTTGACCGCAACCGTCCCCCTGGAGCCAAGGGCAAGTATTGGCGAGCCCTACATGTTTGTGCTACAATGGGCCCCTCGATTGAGGTTGACATCAATGCCCTGCGAGAGCTGAAGTTGGTTGCTTAAGGCTGCTTCGGCGCTGCAAAGGGAAAAAGGCAGTTGTTTGCCGTTTGAATTGACTATTTTTCTGGAGGATCTGGGCAGAGAAGAGCTTCCCACAGTTGAATAGCAAGCCGAAGACAGCAGGTGCCTAGGGGCTTAATGTCCTGCCGAGGTTTGAGTGGAGTGCAAAGGGATCCCGTTGTGGACTGCTGGGTTATGCCTGCCTCAATGCGTCTCGGCTCTGGCTGGGACGCATTCTATTTGGCGGCTCTAGATACCCCCTTCCGACGGCAACACCTGTTCGGCCCTCAGTAAGCCAGTGACAACAAAGGAGGTGAGCGCATGGGCAAGCAACCTGTAGCGAAAAAAGCGGAGGTGGTCGATGAAGTTCGATCCCTGTTGCAAGCCAGCCAAATGGTGCTGGTCATCGACTACAAGGGGCTGACCGTTTCCGAGATGAACCAACTGCGGGCGGAGCTGCGCAAGGCGGATGCTGTCTGCATGGTTGTTAAAAATACCTTGATGCGGCGGGCCGTCGCCGACCAAAAGGCTTGGGCAGGGATTCTTCCCTTCCTGTCAGGGCCGACGGCCTTTATCATGATCCGGGGTGATATTCCAGCGGCCCTGAAGGCGTATCAAGATTTCGCCAAGCAAACCAAGAAGACCGAATTCCGCGGCGCCGCTGCCGAGGGGCTATCCCTGACCTTGGATCAGGCCAAGGCCATCGCCGAGCTGCCGCCCAAGGAGGTGCTCATGGCCCAAGTGGCGGGCAGCCTCAAGTCGGTGGCCACCCGACTGGCAGTGGGGCTCAATGCAGTGCCCACGCAAGTGGCTCGCGGTATCCATGAGATCCCGGCCTCCCTGGCAAGGGCCATCCGGGCTATTGCCGACAAGGAGGCGGCCTGACGGGATCGACCTGTGTTGGGTTCATCAACCCAATTCCACCTATCCACTTCGTTACCCTGAGGAGACAAGACCATGGCTTCGGAGCGTGTTCAAAAGATCCTGGAAGAGTTGAAAGCATTGAGCTTGTTGGAGGCTGCCGAGTTGGTGAAAGCCATCGAAGAAACCTTTGGCGTCAATGCGGCTGCCCCAGCAGGTGGCATGGTTATGGCTGCTCCCGTGGCAGCGGCAGCGGCACCGGCGCCAGCAGCGGCGGCTGAACCGGTGGAAGAGCAAACGGCCTTTGATGTCATTCTCGAGGCTGTCCCTGCGGATAAGAAGATCGCCGTCCTCAAGGTGGTGCGCGAGTTGACCGGCTTGGGCCTGAAAGATGCCAAAGATCTTGTGGAGGCCGCTCCCAAACCGGTCAAGGAAGGGATCCCCAAAGAGGAAGCCAACGAGATCAAGAAGAAGCTGGAGGAAGCTGGTGCTACGGTCAAGGTCAAGTAGTTCCATCAGCAGGGGAAAGGGATCCTCATTCAGAGCGTCTCTTGCTCCCAGCACAAGGGAGCTGCCAGAGCTCCAAGTTTAACCAGAACGATGAAGGAGGGGCAAAGCAGCTCCTCCTTTTTCGCTGATACGCCGCCGCGCTCTGCCCCTCTCCCTCGGAGAGGCAGGGAAATTGCTGGGCTGATCCCCCTTGCCGATTGGGGCGGTTAAACCCTGAAAACGCCCTCGTCAGCCGGTCGGAAACCATTACAATGGGTTACGGACGTTCGCCAGCACCCCCCATGGACTTCGGAGTCGGATTTCTTTCCAACAACGTCATGCTGCCGATCCTGGATTTTTTCTACGGGATCGTGCCCAGCTATGGACTGGCCATCATCTTCCTGACGTTGGTGATCCGCTTTGCCCTCTACCCGCTCAACGTCGGATCTATCCGCAACATGCGGCGCATGAAGGTGATTAACCCTTTGATGCGGCGGCGGATGCAAGAAATCCAGGAGAAGTACCGGGATGACCCACAAAAGCTGCGCGACGCCCAGGCCAAACTATACAGCGAGCTGGGAGTCAACCCGCTGTCGGGTTGTCTGCCGCTTTTGATTCAAATGCCGGTGCTCTTTGCTCTCTTTGCCACGCTGCGGGGATCCCCCTTTGCAGCGGTTACCTACGACGTCAACCTGCAGATCTTGCCAGCAGAGGTGGCGGCAGAGGTGGCGCCCACCCCCTACGTCAGCCCCAGTAAGAACATCTTCGTCGCCGACTCGGTACACAAGCCAGTGGTGCTGGTGGAGCCCAAAGGCACCAAGATTGCCGTAGGGGAGCAGGTGCAGTTTCTGCTGCAGGGGCCGGGGGGCAAGCCCTTTGAGCAGTTGGTGGCAGAAGCGGGCGGGGATCCCAGCCTGTTGCAGCCCACCTGGAAGATCACCAAAGGAGAAGAGCGGGCCCAGATCCAGCCGGATGGCACCTTGCTGGCCCTGCAGCCAGGGGAAGTGACTGTGGAGGTTGCGATCCCCGGCCTAGCCTCTGACACGGGCTTTCTGTTTATCGACAAGTTAGGCCGTGTCGGCGCCTTTGACCCGGATGGCACCATCCACTGGGACATCATCGGCATGATTGTCCTTTTCGGCGTCTCGATTTACCTGAACCAATCCCTGACCAACGCTGGCCAGGAGACAGGCCAAGAGGATCCCAGCCAGAGCTCGATGGCTCGCATCACCCCTGTGCTGTTCTCAGCAATGTTCCTGTTCTTCCCCTTGCCGGCTGGAGTTTTGCTCTATATCCTTGTCTCCAACATCTTCCAAACTGTGCAAACCTTCTTGCTCTCGCGGGAGCCGTTGCCGGAGAACTTGCAGCGGTTGGTGGAAGAGGAGCGCCGCCGCGCTGCCCAGGTGATCACGGTGGAAGCCAAGGAGGTTGACCGACCGGCCAAGCCAAAGGCAGCCGGGGGAGGGCGCGAATCCCTGCCCTTTGAGCCCTAGGCAGTCCTTGCTGCTTGGCGTGGGGTGAGCTTACGGTCGAGTGCTTGATACCTCTTCAGAATTGGAAGCTGCCCAGGATGAGCCCCCCTGAGTCCTCTACGGGATCTTTGAAGGGATCCGCCGCCAAAAAATCGCGTCAGAAGTCTGAGGGAACCGTTGCGCCTTCCCAGGGCGAGCTTTCTCCTGCCGAACATCGAGAACGGGCCAGGCAGTGGTTGCAGCAGGTGCTGGCGGCGATGGGAATCCCGGCAGTGGTGCGGGTGGTGGGGGAGATAATCGAAATTGAGGCCGATTCTCTAACTCCGGCCCAGAAGCAAATGCTGCTCTCAAAAGCGCCTGCATTGCCCTTGCCGTCGTCCAAAGAAGCTGGCCCTGAGGAAGAGCGCTCCCCGGTGGTTTTGGATGCGTTGCAGTATCTGGCCAACACCCTTCTCAACCTCAACCAGCCAGAAGACCAACAGCAGCCCTATATCCTGGATCTGGATGGCTATCGTCAGCGCCGTTTGCAGGAGCTCAAAGCCTTGGTTGCTGTCGCGGTGCAAAAGGTGAGAACCAGTGGTCGGGAATACGAGTTTCCCGATCTTTCTGCTGCCGAGCGGCGGCAGATCCACACGCTCCTGAAAGACCCTGCCTACGCCGATCTGGAAACCTTCAGCCGTGGCAAAGAGCCTGACCGTCGTCTGGTGATCCGGCGGGCCTCTTCTCGACCCTGACCTGGGGGCTCTCTTGCCGATAGGGGCGATTCTAGGGATCCCTGCTACCCAGAACGTATAGAGGGGGATGTCATGCTGAGGCCAATTCGTCTATCCGACCTGCGGCAGATGCCCGGTCAAACCCAAGAGGTACAGTTTAGGCAGTTTTTTTCAGGTTTTGAGAGCTTGACCCCTGTGGAGGGATCCCTGCAGGCCAGCCACCGGGGGCATTTCCTGGAGGTGAGCGCCGAGGCCCGCACCATCGTCACCCTCACCTGTCACCGCTGCCTGCAGCAGTTCAACCACCGGCTGCACCTGCAGGTTGAGGAGATCATCCTAATTCGGGAGCCCAGTCCTGAACCGCCGCCTCTAGAGCTGGAATTGCGGGACGAAGAAGATCTGCTGGAGAGCCTGCCGCCCAACGGCGAGCTGGATATCGAAGACTGGATGTACCAACACCTGCATTTGGAGATGCCCCACCAGTTGCCCTGTCGCCCCGATTGCCCGGGCATTGTGGTGGAATCGGCTGCGCCGCCTCCGGTGGATCCCCGCTGGTCGGCCCTGGCTGCCCTCCTTAAAGACTCCCCCCATCCCTAGCCACTCTCCACGGGGGGGGCTCCGGGCCATGAGCTGTATCGCTGCTGGCTAGAATGACCCCATATTTGCAGGTTCTCTGGCGTTTTGCTCGGCCCCACACCGTCTACGGCACCAGTGCCAGTCTGCTGGGCCTCTACTTGCTGGCCGGGTTCGTGGCCGCTGAACCAACGGCCCTGCTAACTGTCCTTCCCCAGTTGGGCGTGGCTTGGGTGGCTTGTCTGGCGGCCAATGTCTATATTGTCGGCCTCAACCAGCTCACGGATATCGAGATCGACCGCATCAACAAACCCCATCTGCCCCTGGCCGCCGGCTCCCTAAGTTGGCGACAGGGGGTGGGGATCGTCGCCGTCTGCGGGGTGGCATCCATCCTATTGGCCCTGACAGGGATCCCGTACCTGTTGTTGACGGTGCTTTTGAGCAACGGAATCGGCACCGCCTATTCCTTGCCCCCCCTGCGGTTGAAACGATTTCCGCTGGCGGCCTCGGCTTGTATCTATTGTGTGCGGGGGTTGATCGTCAATCTGGGCCTGTACAGCCATTTTCAGCAGTTGATGCAGGGGGAAGTCGAGCTTTCTGCTCCCATTGTTTTTCTGACAGGGTTTATGTCTATTTTTGGGCTGGTGATCGCCCTTTTCAAAGATATTCCCGACATGGAGGGGGATCGGCGGTTTGCCATTGCCACCTTTTCGTTGCGCTTTGGCCAGGAGCGGATCTCAAAGTTTTGCATTGGCATTTTGGCCGCTTGTTACCTAGCGTTTATCGCTTTGGGAAGCTATTTTCTTCTCATGGGCCAGGGTGCCTGGATGCTGTTAGGGCATGGGCTGGGGCTAGGAATCCTTGTGGGCTATGGTGTTCGCCTGGATCTGGGTTGCCGCGACGCGATCGTGGCCTATTATCAACTGATCTGGAAGTTGTTTTACTTGGAGTACTTGCTCTATCCTTGGGCCTTCTTCCCTTTTTCCTAGCGATTTCTCGCCCTGGATCTCGGGCAGGCAGTAGATCTCCAAAAACCTAGAGATACCGCTTCATCTGGATGCGAAAGCGGCCTTTTTTCGTCTCGGCTACCTCTTCAATTTGCAGCCGACCGCGACCACGAATAGCAATCCAATCCTGGGGGGCGACAGTGTAGCTGGCTTGGGTAATCGGCTTCCAATTAACCCGCACCTCTCCCCGCTGGATCTCTTCCACCATCTTGCTGCGGGACAGGCCAAATCCCGCCGAGGCCACTGCATCCAGGCGCAAAGAGGCTTCCACGCTGGTGATGGACTTCACCCGCGGCGGTTGAACCTTTAATTGGTTGAGAGGGATGGGGCTGACCTTGACGGGCACGCTGCGCACCTGCGTCAGGTTGAGGCTGAGATAGTCCACCAATTCCGGCACAACGATGGCCTGGGCCCCCGTGTCACCTAAAACAAGGATGTCTCCCACTTTCTCCCGGGCAATGCCAGCTCCCAGCAGGGCTCCCAAAAAATCGCGGTGAGTGGCCGGGTCGAAAAGAAAGTTTCCCTGTATCTGAACAGCGGCCAAGGGGATCCCTTCTGCGCCTTCCACCTTCAAGCTGACCTCAGAGCGAGCCAGGGCTAGGCGTTGCCGCTCCGCCTGGGCATAGCCCCCCCAGGCCACCACCTGCAGTTCAGCCAAGTTGTGCAACCGGCTTTGCACCTCGGCTACCTCTGGCGGGGAGAGAAAATCGCTCCAGACCACTTGCCAGGTTTTGAGGGCTTGCTCCCCCAGATCCAGAATGCGCGCTAAGGTTTCTCGATACTCCGCTCCTTTCAGTAGATCGACTCTGGGCAGCATGTTGGGACGCTTCAAGGCTTCGTTCTGTTTGTCCCATGCTAAGCTAGATCCCCAGGATCCTGGCGGGCGTAGCCAAGTGGTTAAGGCAGAGGATTGTGGTTCCTCCATTCGTGGGTTCGAGTCCCATCGTCCGCCCTGCCAAAGAGAGAAAGGGGCCTCTATTCGCAGCTTAAAACCAGGGTGCCCACGGCGTCGATGCTGCCTGTCCAACCGGCTTCGATGACTACGGTAGCCTTGGGCATCTCCACAATCGCCGGCCCGCGTAGCGGAAACCCCACCTCCATGCGCCGCCGATCGTAAACCGGGACTGAACGCATTTGGCCGCCCATCCAGGCCTGTCGCTCCCCCTTGAAGGGATCCCCTGGCAAGGGTGGGGGGGCTTGCAGCGGGACGCTGGGCAAGGCCTGCACCGCCCGCAGGCGCAACTGGATGGCTTCCACCACCTGGCTGGGATCCTGCCAGCCGTGGCGCTGCTGGTGGGCCTGGTGAAACCGCTGTTCCAAGAGAGAAACTGGATCCGACAACTGGGCCGGGATCTCCAGCTCAAAGGACTGGCCGCGATAGCGCAGGTCTAAGCTGAAGTACAGCTCCGGCTCCTGTAGGTCAGCTTTCGCCTGGCGGATGAGGGGCGCCGCCCATGGGGCCAAAAGGGATCCCTCGGCAGCCGACTCCAGTTGCCGCAGCGGCTGCAGGATGGCCCGCCGGTAATCCCGCTGTAGGTTGGCCACAGCCATACCTAGCGCTGAGAGGACACCGGCAAAGGCCGGGATCAAGATGCGGCGGATCCCCAGCTCCTCTGCCAGGGCACAGGCGTGCATAGGCCCGGCTCCGCCAAAGGCCAGCAGGGCAAAATCGGCGGGATCCAAGCCCCGCTCCACGCTAATCACCCGCAAGGCCCGTGCCATGGCCACATTGGCCAGGGTGCGAATGCCGACAGCTGTCTCCTCCAAACTCAAACCCAAGGGCTCCGCCAGCGTCGCAATAGCCTGGCCAGCCAAGTCCCGCCGCAGGCAAACAGAGTCCCCCAGCCAGCCCCCATCCGGCAGGTAGCCCAGCCAAAGGTTGGCGTCGGTTACTGTGGGAGCCGTTCCTCCCCGCCCGTAGCAGGCCGGCCCAGGGTTGGAGCCGGCACTTTCCGGCCCCACCTGCAGCCCCCCGCCCGGCAACAGCAAGGCCAGGGATCCGCCCCCGGCACTGACGGTATGGATATCAATCTGAGGCTGTTGCACCGGCAGGCCGCACACCACCGCTGACGGGGTAACCTGAGGGAGGCCGTCTTGAATGAGGGCCACATCGGTGCTGGTTCCTCCCATGTCCAGGCTGAGCAGATGGGAATAGCCGCTCAGACGGCCCACATAGGCCGCTCCGTAAACGCCGCCCGCCGGCCCCGAAAGCAATGCCACCGAGGCGTGGGCTGCCGCCTGAGCAAGGGAGGTGACGCCGCCGGAGGATTGCATGATCAGGGGGGCGGGGATCCCTCTCTCCCGACAACCTTGGGCCAAGCGGTGCAGGTAGCCCGCCAGCGCCGGGCTGAGGTAGGCATCAATGGCTGTGGTGCTAAAGCGCTCGTATTCGCGAAACTCCGGTGTCACTTCGCAGGAGAGGGAAACGTGCAAGCCGGGCAAGGCCTCGCGCAAAGCCGCCCCCAGGCGCTGCTCGTGCTCCGGGTAGAGGAAAGAAAACAAAAACCCCACCCCCACCGCGCGGATCCCACCCCGCCGTACCCGCTCTCCCACCTCCCGGATGACGCGCTGGATCTCCTCCTCCGTCAGCGGCTCCAACACGCCGCTTGCGCTGCAGCGCTCCTTTACCTCTAGGCAGTGGTGGCGGGGCACCACTGGCTCCGGCTTGGGCTGGGTGAGGTCGTAGAGGGAGGGGCGGTTTTGGCGGCCAATGGCCAGCACATCCCGGAAACCCGCCGTGGTCAAAAACAGGGTAGGGGCTCCCTTGCGCTCCAGGAGGGCGTTGGTGGCCACCGTCATACCATGGCAGAACACGTCTACCTTGACCGCGCCCAGCTTGTCCAAGGCGGCGAAGACCCCCTCTTCCGGGCTGGGGGTGGAGAGCACCTTGGCCGTCCGGATCTGGCCTTCCTGAAGGAGCACTAGATCGGTGAAAGTCCCCCCCACATCGATCCCCAGACGGACCAAACCCTCCTGCCTCCAATCCTGTTGCTCGGCTTGCTCGCTCCTGGTGTTGGACATTGCTCAATAAGGCTCTCGTAAGGCTCTCGTGCAGGCCCGCCCCTGCGCTTCTCATTTCAACCCCTCCCTAGAGACGACGCCGGGGCACCTCTTCCGACTCAGTTGCCAGGGGTTGCTCCTGCTGCAAAAGCTGGCGAAAGGCCGGCTCGTCCAGCCGGTAGTCCCGCTGCTCGATTAAATCCCGATCCGTGGAGTAGATGGTGTCCGCCTCCTGCACCACCTCTTGGCGGCGGAAGCGACGGGCAAAGTCGAGCTTGCGCAGCAGCACCTCAGAGGGACGCTTCAGCCGCTCTTGCCAGAACCGCCGGATGCGGTTGCGCCGCTCCACCCCCTGGTTGCGGAATTGCAACGTCAGCCACCGCACTGCAGGCACCGCCAAAAACAGCGTGCCATAGAGGAAGAGGAATCCAATCAGCGGGTAGATAAACGCCAAAAAGGCATTGCTCCCGGCGGCGGCGGCCACCTCCTCCCGCGCCCCGTAGAGAATGGCGGCCAGAAAGAAATTGAGCACACCCAAGCCACCGGCTAGGGTCAGTTGCTCAGGGGTGGCGCGGCTAAACACCCAGGGTTTCTCTTGCAACACCTCCGGGATCTTCTTGGAGCGGCGCTCCGAGGCGGCCACCTGGAGCTCTGGGAAACGATAGACGATATCACCGTCCTCGCTTATCTCCGGCTGGCCGTCGAACTTGAGCAGAATCGGCAGCATGTAGTCTTCATACTCCAGGGCCGGGGATCCCGGCTCCACATCCAGGTAGGGCAGCACCTGCTCGCCAGCGATCACCCCCCCGTTGGCGCGGATGAGCTGGCCAATCAAGGCATAGCGCTCCTCTTCCAGGTTGGCGTTGGGATCCCCGTCCCCAAACAGGAAGCTGTACACCGCCTCCAAAAAGTTCATCTCCGATTTTTCCCGGCGGGCTTGCGTCCGACCGGAATAGCCCCCGTAGTAGGGGTAGGGACTCCAGAAGGGGTTGCCCACCCAGAGGTCGGGAAAATAGAAGAAGACCCCCCCTCCCCGCGAGCGGCTGCGGTTGTCCTCCTCACGGCTGCTGGCCATCTGCAGAGCCATCAACGCCAGGGTGATGAGGATAATCGACACCACCAACAGGATGCCAAAGGAGATGCGTAGGCCGTAGAGAACCCCCCCCCACAGCTTGCGTCGCAAACCCGCCAGCCGATCCTGCTGCTCCTTGCGCTTGAGAATGTCGCGAAAGTCGGGCGGGAAAACGTAGGCGATCTCCCCCTGCCGCGAAACCTGGAGATGCCCCCCCGCCTTTTGGGCTAACTGCAGCAACTCCTGTTTGGCCTCCTCTAGGGCCAGGCCTGTGCTGGAGGCAATGTCTCCCAGAGTGACCCGCAGGCCCAACTGCTCTACCGCATCCATGACCAATGTTTGTGTAGCCACTCTCAACCTCCGCTGGTTACCTACTGTTGCCCGGGATCCGACTGGGACGCTCGCCCAGCATCTGCAGCCAAGGGTTACAGCCATCCCTATTCCCAGTATCTCTCTTCAACTCAGGGGCGACGAGGGCGGCTGTTGCTGCTTTTGGGTCAGGCGGCCTGTCTCTGCACCAACCCAGGGCTGGGCTAGGGCAGCCAGGCCATCGCCACCAGCAGAGCGAAAAGGATCCCGATCAATCCCCACGTCAGCCGTTGGGTATTCAAAGGGGGAGTAGCCTCGCGGCGGATAGGAGCAGTAACTTTTGGCAAGGAAGCTGGACGGCGGAGGCGCTCATAGACCAGACGGCGTTCCCCCGGCTTGGCCTCTTCCAGGTGGCTGAGATCTGGGATTTCGAGCAACCACTCTGCTGGTCGCCGCAGACGAGGTGCCTGCCAGATGCCCAACACGTAGCGGGCCTGTTGAGCGACCTCCGGATCCGGGTTGCCCAGCAAGGTTTGCACCAAGCGGATCGCCTCCTGGGTCTCTCCAAGGGCCTCCTGGGCCAAGGCCTGCCAGAGCCGCAGCTTGCCCGCTTGCGGGTAGCGGCTTTGGGCCTGTTTCACCTGTTCCAGAGCCTGGCGGTATTGTCCCCGCTCAAAGCTGGCCTGAATCCGGGCCAAATGCTGGGGCAGGCGCAAGTCTTCGGGAGGGATCAACTCCGGCTCCACCGATGAACCCCCCTAGGTGAGCTTTTGCTCCACCCCAAACCCCACCAGCAGCAGCTCCTCTAGGGGCTGACCGTGAGGGGGGCGTTGGTAGGTGAGGATCTGCCGCAGGCGCAGGCGCGGGTTAAGCAGGGTGATGGTATCCACAGCAACGACGCGCGTGTAGGTGGTGGTCATCACCAGTTGCAGGGATTGCGGATCGAAGCGGAAGTCGGCCACCATGGGCCGCTCCTCTTCATAGGCGCGATCGCGCAGATAGTCACCTTCAAGACCACGGGCGCTCTCTCGCCGGGGCACAAACAGCATGTTCAGCTCTTGCCCCACCTCCTCTCCCTTTTCAGAGACAGTCTCAAAGGCAAGGTGGAAGCCCAAGAAGCCGTCGACGCCGTGGTTGGGGTAGTTGTTGTCCCTCAGCACCTTCTCCTTAAGCTCAGGGGTGAGGGTGCGAATGGTGAACTCCGTGCGGGAGCGCTCCACCTCCCCGCGATCCAAGTAGTGGTAGGTGCGCTCGGTGTGCCAGGCGCCAATGCAACAGTTAAAGAAGTAGTGAAATTGCTGGAGGGCGTTCATGCCAGAGCGACTGACAGCTCAACCCAATCCTAAAACGAATTGCAGACAAATAGGCCCGCCCATCCACGCCGGAGACGATAGACCCCCCTGCCCCCCTTCCTCACCTCAGGTATTGGCTGCCGCTGGGATCCCCTGGGCCACGGCCAAAGTTGACCCCAACACCTCCAAAGCCCGCTGCAACTGCCCATCCTCAGGGCCGCCCAGGGTTTCTGCCGTTAGGGGAAGAGGGCCCTCGGCCACCATCACATCCGGCTGGATCCCTTGGCGGTGAATGTCGTGGCCGTTGGGGGTGAGGTATTTGGCAGTGGTCACGGCCAGCCCGGAGCCGTCCGCCAGCTCCAGCAGGGATTGGATCAGCCCCTTGCCGAAGGTGCGCGTTCCCACCAGTTGTGCCCGCCCGCTGTCCTGCAACGCCCCCGCCAAGACTTCGCTGGCACTGGCACTGCCCTGGTTTACTAAGACAACCAAGGGGGCTGCTGTGAGAACTTCGCCGGTGGCGGGAATGCTGTCCTGAATGCCATAGCGATCCGTCACCCGCACGATGTCGCCTTTGGGGATCCAGAAGCGGGCGATCTCAATGGCCGCCTGCAATAGCCCTCCGGGGTTGTTGCGCAGATCGAGGATGTAGCCCTGCACTCCTCGCGCTTCTGCGGCCTGGATGGCCTGACGCACTTGAGCGGCGGCATTGCCGTTAAACTGGCTGAGGCGGATGTAGGCTACCTCCCCCTGGGGCAGCTTGAAAAAACCGGTGCGCACCGGGTTGATCAGGATGGACTGGCGCACCAGCTCCACCTCCCAAATGCGCTCCTGCCGCTTCAGCCGCAGACTGACCGGAGTGCCACTGGGACCCCGCATCCGTTCGGCCACCTCGTCCAGGCTCAGGCCTGCTACTGGCACCTGATCCACCGCCAGGATCTCATCCTGAGGTTGGATCCCCGCCCGCTCGGCAGGAGTCCCCTCCATCGGGGCAATAACCCGCACCGCTCCCTGCTCGTCGATGGCAATCTGGAGGCCGACACCGCTCAGCTCCCCAGCCGTAGAAGTCTGCAGGCTGAGGTAGTGCTCCCGATCCAAAAAGCGCGTGTAGGGATCCCCCAGCGTTGCCAGCATCTCCTCAATGGCCCGGTAGGTCTCTTGCCGATCCTGGAGGGGCCGAGAGAGAAAGCGCTGCCGCACCTGCCACCAGTTCTGCCCGTTGAACTCCGGATCCACATAGGCCCGATCCACATAGGCCCAAGCCTGGGCCAGCAGTTGCTGCTCTTCCCCCCAGCGGCTGGCCTGCACCTGACAGGCGCCAAGGCTCAGGCCCGCCCAGAGCAGGCACCCCAACAACAAGACTCGGACAGCCTGGCGTAACGCCCATCCGATCCCCAACCCTCTCCAACTGCTTTCCCCAGATCTCGGCTTCTGCGCAATCATCGGAGGATCTTGACTAAGGAAGAAGTTAAGAAATACTAAGAAGCGTGAACAAGATGAGACATCAGCAGGCGTTTGGGCTGCTGGGATAGGGATCCCTGTGTCAAAGCTGAGCCCGACTTCATGATCGTGTTAACGAGTTATGTTACAGTGCTGTGTGGAGTGGGCCCGTCCCGCCCTGGATATCCAACTCTAAAAATTGCAGGCATCATGAGCAAAGTTTACGACTGGCTAGACGAGCGGCTGGAGATCACGCCTTTCGTCGATGACGCAACCGGAAAATTTATTCCGCCCCACGTTAACATCTTCTACTGCCTCGGCGGCATCACGCTGGTGTGCTTCCTCATTCAGTTTGCCACCGGCTTTGCCATGACGTTTTACTACCGTCCGACGGTGGCCGAGGCTTTTGAATCGGTCAACTACATCATGACCCAGGTCAACTTTGGCTGGCTGCTGCGCTCCATCCACCGCTGGAGTGCTTCTATGATGGTGTTGATGATGATTCTACACACCTTCCGGGTTTACCTAACCGGTGGGTTTAAGAAGCCGCGCGAGCTGACCTGGGTAACCGGTGTAATCTTGGCAGTACTGACAGTTTCCTTTGGGGTTACGGGTTACTCCCTGCCTTGGGATCAAGTGGGCTACTGGGCGGTCAAGATCGTCTCCGGCGTGCCCAGTGCCATTCCGGTGGTGGGTGATGCCCTAGTCCAGCTTATCCGGGGCGGCGAGGCCGTTGGCCAAGCCACCCTCACCCGTTTCTACAGCCTGCACACCTTTGTGTTGCCTTGGCTGACGGCGGTCTTCATGACTATGCACTTTCTGATGATCCGCCGCCAGGGCATTTCTGGACCCTTGTGATCCCAGGCCGGTTCGATCCCCAAGTTCCTCTTGCTAAGCCTTTTTACCCCAGACAAGGAGAACGGCTATGCCTGTCTCGAAGCAAGTAATAGCAACTGAGGTCATTACACGCAAAGTTGACCTGGACAACCCCAAAGTTTTGGCCAAGCTGAAGAAAAACATGGGCCACATGACCTACGGTGAGCCCGCTTGGCCCAACGACTTGCTCTTTATGTTCCCGGTGGTGATCCTAGGCACCATCGGCGTGATTGTCGGCCTGGCGGTCATGGATCCGGCGGGGGTGGGCGAGCCGGCGGATCCTTTTGCCACGCCGCTGGAAATTCTGCCAGAGTGGTATCTCTACCCCGCGTTTCACATTTTGCGCATTGCTCCCAACAAGCTGCTGGGCATTGCCCTGATGTCGGCCATTCCGGTCGGCCTTCTGTTTGTGCCCTTCATCGAAAACGTCAACAAGTTCCAGAATCCGCTGCGCCGCCCCGTAGCAACGACGGTGTTTTTGATCGGCACCCTGGTCACCCTCTATTTGGGCATCGGCGCCACCTTGCCTCTGGATAAGTGGGTCACCCTGGGCCTGTTCTAGAGAGCGGAATATCTTTTCTAGTTTTTGTGGGTTGATAACTCTAGGTGCAGCAGGCTGATGGCCGAGCTGCACTTTTTTAATGAACTACCCCACCGCGTAGGCGGGTGAGGTTTCCTCACTCGCCTGACAGCAGAGCTTTTGTCTCTTCTTCTGCCCCAGTTGCTTCATCGAT
>NZ_JANSIR010000054.1:0-3831 GCF_047462155.1 Synechococcus sp. OH2 | reverse complement strand
AGCGGCGCGTAGCGCTTAAGCCTGCTCCGTACCGCTTAGCGGTCGGAGCCGGGTAGTTTACTATCCAACTTCTGCAGTCGCAGCAACCGAATGGCGACACTTCGTCCGAGGGATCCGTCCAGACGCAGCCGGGATCCCTAGGGTTGAGGCTCGAGGTCGCTTCAAATAAGCTGGAAACACGCCGGGCTGGCCCTTGGCATTCTGTGGGTCGTTTCCGGTCTTCGCCCCGCTTCCGTAGGCCCCCTCTGGATATGGAGAGAGCTCCTGTGCGTTGCCTTGGGATGGAATAGCTCCACGGAGCTGGCGAAATGGCCGTTAATTTGTATTAGGACTATAGTGCAGTCGGCTATCATAAAGCCAAAACTGTTCTTGCTGGGTGGATTAGTCTCGTTCGGCGAGCTGCAGCGATGCCCACTTCTGCTGAGTCTCTGTCCTCTCCGCTTCCCCAAGGCGAGGCCCTCAAGCCCTCGGTGGTGGCGGCGCGGGAGCCTTTTTTGGGGCTGCTGCGGGATCTGGCGCGGGCTTACCAAGCCTTTGAAAACTACGCCAGCGCTCACATTCGTCAGATAGGGCTGACCGCCCCCCAATTCGATGTGTTGGTAACCATTGGCAACACTCCTGGCTTGACGATGAATATCCTGGCCCAGAAAACGCTGGTTACCAAAGGGACGCTGACCGGGATCGTGGATCGCCTGGAACAAAAGGGGCTAGTGCGCCGCGAGGTACCTCCAGAAAACCGCCGCTGCTTCAAGATCGTGCTTACCGAAGAGGGGGAAAAACTGTTTGAACAGGTCTTCCCGGTTCATGTGGCCTACCTGAAAGAGCGCTTTCAAAAGCTGAATCCGGAAGAGATGGCTCAGATCCAAGCCTGCTTGAAAAAGCTGCAAGCAATTTTCTATTAGATCCCTCCTTGCGAGAGAGGCTAAGCAGCGGGACTTTTCAACAGGTGCAGTCAGCTCTGCCTAGGGCTAGATCGAGGAGCTAGCCACTGCCTCACCCCAAAACCCAGAGCATGAAGGTCACTCCCAAGGTAACGGCGCCGAAGAGGGCATAGCTAATCCGGCGCAGTGGCTGCAGTTGCATGGCATGCAGATCCTTAAGCCAACCCAGCCCCAGCGATTCCACAAAGCGATCTAACACTGCTTGCATGGGGTAGGCGTAAACGGATCCCTGTTCTTTGAAGTTGACTAGCACAACTAGCAGCGTGGCGTAGCCCCAGAGGAGGCCCCAGAGCACAGCACTCAACCCGATTAAGATGGGCTCAAGCATCGACCTTCCTTGGTCTCCTGGGGGCGTGACCGCCGCCCCCCCCGACGGAGTTCTTCGAGCTGAAGAGCTGGATCTCATTTTCAGCCTCTTTATCTGCTTGAAGCTACCCTCCCACCTCTAGGCCCGCTTTCAAGGGCCAGAGCAGGGGTGTCCTGCCCGTCCAAGGCAAAAGATGGCAGACTAGGGTTACCAGTCCAAGCTATCTTGACTGATGCCCATGAGCTCTCGCTACCTGCTGCCCCCTGCCGAGCCCAAATCCCTCGGCACCGCCTATCTCCTCTGGGCGTTGGGCATATTCGGCATCTGCGGTGTCCATCGCTTTTACCTGGGCAAAACCGGGACAGGCTTTCTCTGGTTCTTTACCTTTGGCCTGTTGGGAATTGGCCAGTTGATTGACCTGTTTTTGATCTCAGGCATGGTGGAAGATTACAACTTCAAGCTGGCCGTCTTGCAAGGGATCCGCCCCTCTGGGGCTCCCGCCAAGTCTGTCTCGGCCCCGCCTCAGCCTTTGAAGGGTCAGGCGCTGATGCGGGAGATCCTACGGCTGGCGCAGCAGCGACAAGGGATCCTCACCCTCTCGGAGATCGCCATCGAGCTCCCTGCTGACTTTGACGAGATTGAAAAAGCGCTGCGAGAGCTAAGCCGACGGGGCATTGCCTCCCCTGAGAACAACCTCACCACCGGCGCAGTGGAGTACCACTTCCCTCACCTGTTGCGCTCCCCTGGCGACCGGCGCTCCCTCTGACAAGGTCCTACTGGGATCCCAAGATGCCCCGCTGTTTGGCCAGTTGCATTGCCCGGTGAAAGGCCAGCAAGCCCAGCCCGAAGTAGAAAATGCCGCTGGCCAGAGCCATGAGCAGCCGCAGGGGATCCAATCCCACCTCCCGCACCATCAGATCCCGCAGCAGGCCAGCCCCTGCCGTCATGGGTAGCATCTGCCCCAGCCACTTCAGGGATCCCGACCACTCTTCTGTGGGGGTGGCTAGGAGAAAGAGCAGGCCAAATTGGCTCAGGATCAGCAGTTGTTGAATGCGCTTCCAAATCAAGGCAGCAGATCCCAGCAAAAACGAGAAGCCATAGGCCCCCAGCACCACGCTCAAGAGGGGCAACAACAGAGTGGGAGGAAAGCGCAGCCGGCTGCCTGTCAACAGCAAAATGACGCCCAAAATAACGACGACGACGGAAAAGCGCAACACCAAGCTGGCGCAGGCCCGCGCCAAAAACAGGGTGGCCGCCGAAAAGGGCGAGAGCAACACCTGCTCCAAGGTGCCTGTCTGGGCTTCCACCTGCAAGTTGAGGGCAATATCGTTCACCACAAAAATCACCAGCGTCCAGAGCACATAGCCGATCACCACCGCGTCCAGCCGTTCGCCAAATTGGGAGGCCGGCCCCGCCACATACTGAGCGCCGGCAAAGAGGGCATAGAAGAAAAAGGTGGTGATCAGGATCCCGCCCAGGGCTTCTGCCGGATAGCGGATGTACTGGATCCAGGTGCGCTTTAGCTCCGCCCAAAACAGGTACAGCAGTGGTCTCATCTCCTCTGCAGCAGCTTGAGAAAAATGTGGGTGAGATCCGCTTCCTCTCGCTTAATGCTAAGCAGGGGCAAGGGCTTGAGGATCTCCAGCACCTGATACAACGCCTCTGAAGAGCCGCCAAAGCGCAACTGATGGAAGCCGAGAATCTCCACCCCTTGCTGGAGCAGGCGCTCCGCCCGGCTGGGATCCAGGTCTTGTTCCAACTCAATCCGATAAGTACTGGCTGCGCCGGCAAACTGGCGGATCAGCTCCTGCGTGGGGGCCTGGCAGAGGATTCTCCCCCCCTCGATCACGGCCACCTGGTCTGAGAGGGCCTCGGCCATCTCCAGTTGGTGGGTAGTGAGGAGAATGGCCCGACCTGCAGCGGCAATTTGGCGGATCAAGGATTTCACTGCTTGGGCGGCTTCCACATCCAGCTCCAGGGTGGGCTCATCCAAAAGTAGCAGAGCCGGCTGGTGCAAGAGGGCAACAGCAATGGCCACCTTCTGCTGCATACCCCGCGAAAGGGTCTGCACAGCAACATCCCGTTTTTCCAGCAGGCCAAAGGTCTCCAGTAGCTCCAGCCCCCGCTGGCGAGCCGTTCTGGGGGATAGCCCCCGCAGCACGCCAAAGTACTCCAAGTTTTGCAAGGGGGTCAGCCGCCAGTAGAGGTTGCGGTTGCCTTCCAGCACCGCCCCCACCTGGGCCAGCGCACCCGCATCGGCGTGGGGATCCCGTCCCAGGATGCGCACCGTGCCAGCATCCGGCCGGATCAGCCCAGCAATCATCTTGATGGTGGTGGTCTTGCCGGCTCCATTGGGCCCCAAGAAAGCCAGGATCTCCCCTGCCGCCAGCGTCAGAGAGACATCCACCACCGCCCGCACCTGCTTGCCCCCCTGCCGGTAGGTTTTCTGGAGGTGGTGGGCTTCGAGAACTTTCATGACTTTTTTATTTCTCTTTTATGTCTTTGCTGAGAGAGATACAAGGAAAGGAATCGCTTTCAACGTAAGGCGCGGGATTCCCCACCGTCTATACGGTGGGGAGGGAT
>NZ_JANSIR010000053.1:0-5742 GCF_047462155.1 Synechococcus sp. OH2 | reverse complement strand
CCAGTAAGGCCTCCGGCCCGCTGGCGCGAGCAAGGCTCGCGCAAAAGCGTCTGGCGTCGCCTCCAGCTTGGCGGCTTGCGACGCAGACACCTTGAGCTTGCAGGAGATAGTCAGGACTTGGGGTATGCCCCTATCTTTTTATTGTTGTCCGGCTTCTCGCATTCCTCCCGACACAAGGACTCCGTCCCGCTTCACGACTGGCTACGCCAGAGCGCGGGCCTCCTGCGGTTTCTAGCTGAAGAGACTGCACAATTGGGTTCAGCCGGGGAAGTTCCTTCTGCCTGCTTCTCTCACCAAAGGATGCTGCTGGGATTTTCCCGGCTTGCTCTTCTTAGTAGCCGACACTCACGAGGAAACCCAAGGCTTTTGCCCGGAGGCTGGTCTTGTTGCCCTGTGGAGCAGAAAGGTTTTGGTCTGTTCAGCGCAAGGGGAAGGTCAGGCGGCAGCGGGTTTTGAAGCTGTCATCGGCTTAGGGCTCCCGTTGTGCCCGTTCAGGGCAGCGGGTGAGCCGGGCTTTTTCTCATCCTCCGACAACAATAGGTCGCGGATAAGCCGAGCTGCCGAGCGTTGCAACCAGCGGGAGGCCAATTGCCGGCCCAGTTGCTGGGCCTCCGGCTTGGTAGCTATCTTGGCAACAATGGGCAAAAGCTGTAGTGGCTGAAAGGCGGGGTTGCTGCTGAGGAGTTCCCACAGGCGTTGCAAATGAGCCAGGCCGTCTGCGGTTCCGTCCCCCGAGCTGGAGAAAAGCACACCCACCAGCCGCTCCCGCAAGAAGGCCCCCCGTTCGGAAAAGATAAAATCGATGGCCTTTTCCAGGGATCCCTGCAGGTCGAAGTCTTCGCTGTTGGCGGCGTTGCGCAGCAGGTTCTCCAGGCGGTTCCAGCGAAATTGCCCTTGGTTAAACAGCAGCTCCCGCAGCGAGGTGCGCAGCTCTGGGGCCGGGTCGGTGAGCAGGCGCTGGGCCACATAGGGATAGGCTACGCTCAACACCTTGAAATTGGGATCCAAACCAATGGCGATCCCCTCCAGAGTGAGCAAAGAGCGGATGATCAGGGCGTAGTAGGCGGGCACACGGAAGGGAAAATCGTACATCACTCCCGAGAGCCTATCCGTGATGCTTTTAAAATTCAGCTCGGCCACGGAGCTGCCCAGGGCCTCGGCAAAGACAGCTTCCAAAGCAGGGATGATGGGGGTGAGATCGGTATTGGGATCCAGGAACTCCAGATCCACGTAGTCCTGTGCCAAGGCAACAAAATCCCGGTTCACCAAGTGGACGATGGCCTTGATCAGGCCGTAGCGCTGGTGGGGCTGGATGGTGCTCATCATCCCAAAGTCGATGTAGGCCAGCCGCCCGTCGTACATGGCCAAGAGGTTGCCCGGATGGGGGTCAGCGTGGAAAAAGCCATGCTCCAAAAGCTGCTTAAGGGAGCAGTTAACCCCGATCTCGATCAGGTGCCGCCCGTCCAAACCTGCCGCAGTGATCTTGTCAAGCTGGGTTAGCTTGATGCCGTCAATCCACTCCATCGTCAGCACCTTGGTGCGGGTGTACTGCCAGTAGATTTTCGGGGCGTAGATGGAGGGGTGGCGGTACAGCTCCAGGAAGCGCTCGGCATTGCGGCCCTCTTGGGTGTAGTCCATCTCCTCGTAAAGCCGCCCAGCGAACTCATCCACAATGCCCACCAAGTCGCTGCGGATGCGGCGGAAGGTGCGCTTGGCCCAGGCGGCCAGACTGCGGATGATGTACATGTCCAGGGAAATGCGCCCGATCAAATCGGGCCGCTGCACCTTGACGGCGACTTTCTCCCCTGTGTGCAGATAGGCCTGGTAAACCTGCCCCAGGCTGGCAGCGGCAACCGGCTCCGGGCCAATCTCGCGAAAGATCTGCTCTACCGGTTGGCCAATTTGCGACTCAATGAGGGCAAAGGCGGTGGCATTGTCGAAGGGGGGCAGCTCATCCTGAAGCTTGGCCAGTTCTTCCAAAAAAAGAGGCGAGACCAGATCGGGACGGGTGGAGAGGGCCTGGCCGATTTTGATAGCTGTCGGCCCCAATTGCGTGAGGATCTCCCGCAGCCGTGCCGCGTGCTTAGGCCGATTTTTCAGCTCCACCCCTCGCCAGCGATCCCAAAACACCCAGGCCAACAGGCCCAAAAAGGGGGTGATCAACTGGAATAGACGCCCCAGCACCAGATCCCAGCGTCCCCGGTATTGCTCAGCCACTTGCTCCGGGTTGTAACGCAGGGCTGGCTGCGACGGAGGGA
This sequence comes from Synechococcus sp. OH2, assembly GCF_047462155.1. NCBI lineage: Bacteria > Bacillati > Cyanobacteriota > Cyanophyceae > Synechococcales > Synechococcaceae > Synechococcus > Synechococcus sp. OH2. Next base: position 3,484 of record NZ_JANSIR010000053.1, on the reverse strand, counting down.
AAACAGCCTCAGGCCCCGCCGCTGCCGAACTCAGGCGATGCTGTGTTGCCACGGGTTTGGTTACTGCTGGTGTTGACGGTGTTGCGCCCATAGAAGCCCCAACGGATCTCGTAACACATCTTAACTTGCTGGCTCGGGTGCGGTGAAAATGGTCTTCTCGCCAAACCTGCGGCCGAACTCAGGCGAAAAGTAACACCCAACCGCTCGAGGGAAGCCTCATAGACGAAAGCTTTGTGTCTGAGGCGGATCCCTTACGGTTGCTTTCCGTGAGGACTTGCAAGCCCAAGACTGTGAGCGGGACAGCCTCAAGAGGGGCTTTACGGCGCTCTTTGATAGGGATTAAGATACGGCTGCAAACCGATACCAATTGGTGCGATCCTAGGCAAGGGATCTGCCACTATGCATGCAAGCTTCCTTCCCCACCGTTTTATGGGTTGATGGCTACAACATTATCGGAGCTTGGCCCAACCTAAAGAAGTTGGCACGTTGCTCCCTGATGGACTTGGCGCGTCTGCGCCTGGTGGAGTCTTTGGCCAGCTACGTGGCTTTCCGCGGCTACCGGGCAACTGTGGTGTACGACGCCTATACCCAGTTCACTCCCGCCCGACAGCAGCGCTCTCCCTCCGGCATCGAGATTCTCTATACCGCTTATGGGGAAACTGCCGACGCTTGCATCGAGCGGCTCTGTGCTCAGTTGCAAGCAGATACCTATCGGGTACGGGTAGCCACCTCAGATCGTGTCCAGCAGTGGGTGATCGGCGGCTACAACGCAGAATGGATCTCGGCAGAACAACTGTGGGCGGAAGTGCAGGAGGCCCAAGAGCAGATCCGGTGCATCAAGCCCAAGCGCCTACCGAGCAGGCGGGGTATTGATTCCTACTTGGACGCAGAGACCCTCTCTCGCCTAAACCGCTGGCGACTCTCCGGTCGGGATCCCATACATTAACTGGCGAGGTGCTCTGAGGCAAACCTGATACCGGAGCAGGGTCTCTCCCACACTGGTTGTATGGGTTGCCTAGGTCGCCAAAGCCCTTCTTAGGGTAGGCAAAAGCGGGATTTGGCTTCAGAGATCCAGATCTGCTTTAATGTAGCGAATGTAGTGAAGCCCTGTTCTCTCCTTTGGGAGCTCATTCTAGGAACCCGACTATGGCAGATGGCGAATACAAGCCTGGGCTAGAAGGCGTTCCAGCCACGCGTTCTAACATTAGTTTTGTCGATGGCCAGGCAGGGATCCTGGAGTATCGGGGCATCCCCATTGAGGAACTGACAGCCCACAGCACCTTTTTGGAGACGGCCTATCTGCTGATCTTCGGCAAGCTGCCGACGCAATCCGAGCTGGACAACTTTGATCAGGCCGTCCGCAGCCATCGGCGGGTCAAATACCGCATCCGCGACATGATCAAGTCGTTTCCTGAGTCGGGCCACCCGATGGATGCCCTGCAAACCTGCGTGGCAGGCTTGGGGATGTTCTATCCGGTGCGGGAGGCGGATCCCGACTATGTGTTTGGCACGGTTACCCGTCTGCTCGCCAAGCTGCCGACCATGGTGGCCATGTTTCACCAGATGCGCCAGGGTAACGATCCCATCCCCCCCGACGACAGCCTGGATCATGCCGCCAATTTTCTCTACATGCTCTCCGGCAAGAAGCCGGATCCCTGGCTGGCCCGCATCTTCGATACCTGTCTGATCTTGCACGCCGAACACACGGTCAACGCCTCTACCTTTGCCCTGCTGGTAAGCGCCTCTACCCTGGCCAGTCCCTACAGCAGCCTGGCCACGGCGGTGGGCACCCTTTCGGGGCTGTTGCATGGGGGGGCCAACCAACAGGTGATGAGGCTGTTGCGGCAAATCGGCTCGGTGGAAAATGTGCGCTCGTTTATCGAAGAGAAGCTGGCCAAAAAAGAGCGCATCATGGGCATGGGCCATCGCGTTTACAAGGTGAAGGATCCGCGCGCCACCATTCTGCAGCGGCTGGCCGAGGAGCTGTTCGAGCGCTACGGCCACGACAAGTACTACGACATCGCCCTGGAAGTGGAGCGGGTGTGTGCGGAGCTGCTGGGGCCCAAAGGAATTTACCCCAACGTGGATTTCTACTCGGGGTTGGTCTACGCCAAGCTAGGGATCCCGGAAGATTTGTTTACGCCGGTATTTGCCATTGCCCGGGTGGCGGGTTGGCTGGCCCATTGGCGGGAGCAGTTGTCGGATAATCGGCTCTTCCGACCCACCCAGGTGTACACAGGTGAACGCCAGCAACGCTACATCCCCATCGAGGAGCGGGGTTGAGAGCGGTTTGACAGAGCACTGGACCGGGATCCAAACTCAGTAGAGCCCAAATGCGTGGGTGAGGTGGTGCGTTGAGCTCTTTGGATTCTCCCCTTTGGCGAGACGGGTTCACCCTCTTCTTGAGCATTGTGGTGCAGGCCATGCCGTTTTTGCTCTTGGGGGTGTTTCTCTCCGGGCTGATGGCCGTGTTCGTAGAGGGATCCCAGTTGGCTCGTTTCCTACCCAAAGGCAAAATCGGCAGCGCGGTAGCCGGTGGCGCCCTGGGGTTCTTTTTTCCGGTGTGCGAATGCGGCAATCTGCCCGTGGCCCGGCAACTGGTGATCAAAGGGATCCCACCCTATGTGGCGGTGGCTTTTTTGTTGGCAGCGCCGGTGTTTAACCCGGTCGTGATCTTCTCCACGTGGATTGCCTTTCGCAGCATGCCGGAGCTGGTGGCCTACCGGGTTCTTTTTTCTTTTGGCATTGCGGTGGCCATCGGCTTGCTCTTCAGCGTGCAAAAAGATCTGGAGCCTTTGTTGCAACCGGCGGTCTGGCGAGAGCTGCAGCGCAACCGCTGCCAAGAGGCAGCTCTGAAAAGCACCTCCTGCTCGCCGTTGTTGCAGGGGGGCACCTTTTGGATTGGATCCCAGGGCCATGCTCAAGGGGCTGCTGGCGGATCCCTGGCCACTCTGCAGACTGCCGAAGAGGTGTATCGGGCAGCGCTGGCCGCTGCCCCTGCTCTCTCTTGGCGGCAAAAGGGATTGTTGCTGCTGCAAACCTGGGCTAGAGAGATTCGCGAGCTGGGATCCGTGCTCATCCTGGGTTCGGCGATGGCGGCCTTTGTGCAGACGGTGATCCCGCGTTCGTTTGTTCTAAATTATGGCCAAGATGAACTGGTCTCGATCCTGATCATGATGGCCCTGGCCGGGATCATTTCTATCTGCTCGACGGTGGATGCCTTTTTTGCCCTCTCCTTTGCCGCCACCTTCACGCCGGGATCCTTGTTGGCCTTTATGGTGTTTGGGCCGATGGTGGACTTGAAGGCCATTGGCTTGATGCTGACTTTGTTCAGGCCCCGCGCCATTTTCTACTTGGTGCTCCTGACTTTTCAGTTCACTTTAGTAGGGGCTTTGGCCATCAATTACTGCGCCAGTTAACTCGCCTGCTCCTGCATTTGCTCAACGTAAGGCGCGGGATTCCCCACCCGGGTGGGGAGGGATAG
>NZ_JANSIR010000052.1:0-16614 GCF_047462155.1 Synechococcus sp. OH2 | reverse complement strand
TGTTGTTTGGCTTGAACTCCGGGGCCGCCCTGGCCACCGTCGTAGGGGTGTTGATCGAGGTGCCGGTGATGCTGATGCTGGTGGAAGTATGTAAACGCACCGCCTTTTATTTTCCCCGCCAGCCGGAGAAGGCCAGCTTGCCGGATCCCCGCTGTCTTAAAATCAGCCCTTGAGGGATCCCTGTAGCCCATGAACTTGCCCCCAGATCGCCCACCAGGCCAACGAGCGCACCTTTCTGGCCTGGCTGCGCACCTCTGTGGCTCTCATTGCCTTTGGCTTTGCCCTCGCCCGCTTCAGCCTCTTTTTGCAGCAGATCGAAGCCGCCAGCTCCCCCAAGCAGCCCGCTCCGGCGCACGGCCGCCTGAGCACCCACAACTTGGGCCTCCTGTTGGATGATCGGCCTTTCTGCTTGGCGCTACAACCAGGTGATGCGGCAAATCGAGGCGGGCGACTTTCGCCCCAGCCGTTTCCTCATCTGGATCATGGCTGCCGTGGTGGCCCTGTTTGGGCTGCTGAGCCTTCCTCTTATGCTGCTTATGCTGCGCCGCCCCCGCCCTCAGGAGCCTTCGCGGCTTAGCCTGCCGGAGTGAAGGGCCGCCAGCGGCTCCAATTGCCGAGCCTGCTGCCTGAGGCGCTTAATTAACTGCTTGCACACCACCTCGCACAGCTCAAAACAGATGGGATCCGCAATTTGGTAGTAGACGCTCACGCCCCTGGGCTCGCGGCTGACGATCCCTGCCTGCGCCAGGATCTTGAGATGTTTGGAAACGTTGGCCTGGCCCATGCCGGTGGCCTCTAGGATTTGGGTAACGTTCTTGGGCCCCGAGCGCAACTGACACAGGATCTGCAGCCGGCTGGGCTCCGCCAGAACCTTGAAGTACTCCGCCACGCTGGTCAGCACTTCCGGCGTCAGGGTCAACTGGCACTCGTCTTTGCCAGCTTGCACAAGCTTGTCCCAATCCATAGGCTGTCTTGAGGGAGGTGGTAGCTTGATTTTAACACTAAATAGTTATATAGTAGCTCTAGAGACCCGAATTCGGATCGCTTTCGGGTTTTGTCAACAGACAGGAGGGCAGCATGCTATTTCGCCAACTGTTCGACGCCGAGACGAGCACCTACACCTATTTAATCGCAGACCCAGACACCCGCGAGGCCGTACTGGTGGATCCGGTGTTGAAGCAGGTGGAGCGGGACTGGAAGTTAATTCAAGAGCTGGGTCTGACCTTGAAGTACTGCTTGGAAACCCACGTCCACGCCGATCACATCACCGGCACCGGCAAGCTGCGGGAGTTGAGCGGCTGCCAAGGGGTGGTGCCGGTTCAGGCCAAGGCGCAATGTGCCGACCGCTTCATCGGCCACGGGGAAACACTGCAGGTGGGATCCATTGTCATCGAGGCCATTGCCACCCTGGGCCATACCGACAGCCACATGACCTACCGCGTCAATGGGGATCGCGTTCTTACAGGAGACTCGCTGCTGATTCGCGGCTGTGGCCGTACGGATTTCCAGAGTGGGGATCCCGGCTTGATGTACGACCACGTAACGCAGCACCTGTTTACCCTGCCGGACGAGACGCTGGTTTATCCCGGCCATGACTACCGGGGACACACCGTCTCCACCATTGGCGAGGAGAAGCGCTGGAACCCCCGCTTCGTGGATCCGGAAACCGGTAAGCTGCGCTCGCGGGAGAGCTTTATTGCCCTGATGAACAGCCTCAACCTGCCGCAGCCCAAGAAGATCCAGGAAGCGGTGCCGGCCAACGAGCAGTGCGGCCAAGTGGCAGCCGCAGTTTAGTTGCTAGTGTCAGGCGGCCCGTCAGAAAGGGGAGGGTTGAGAGTGGATCCCAAACATCTCTATGAGAGGGATTTCTATGCTTGGACTCAGCAACAAGCCCAATTTCTGCGGGAGCGGGCCTGGGAGAAGCTGGATCTGCCCCATTTAATTGAGGAGATGGAATCATTGGGCAGGCAACAGCGGCAAGAGCTGCGTAACCAGCTGGGAGTTTTGGTGGGGCACCTTCTGAAGTGGGAGTATCAGCCGCAGGCCAGATCGGTAAGCTGGCTTCTTACCCTACAGGTGCAGCGGCAGGAAGTTCTGGATCTGCTGGAGGAAAACCCAAGCCTGAGACCCTATTTGCCGGAGGCCATCTCCAAGTCTTACCTGAGGGCGCTCCAACTGGCTCTAGAAGAGACCAAGCTGCCTAGAAAGACTTTTCCCAAGACCTGCCCTTACTCTCCCGAGCAAATCCTGGATAGCCAGTTTTATCCTGGCGAGCCCAGCAGGTTGCTGGAGGAGGAAAATTAGAAATCCCTAAGTCTTACAACAACCCTAGAAGCAAGGAAGAAACCATGACCGTAACCCAACAAAATCCTACAGCTCAGCAGGAACGGGATCCCCGTCTTAAGGAGATCGACGCCTTGACTTTAAAGCAGTGGCTGGATCAAGGGCGGGTACAGCTCATTGATGTGCGGGAGCCGGCAGAATACCACGACGAGCGGATCCCGGGGGCGATCAACATGCCTCTATCTACCTTTGACCCCGCCAAGGTGCCGATCTCGACGCCGGAAAAGCCGGTGGTGCTGCAGTGCCGCATGGGCAGCCGCTCCATCCGTGCCGGCTGTCAGTTGCTCGAATACGCCTGGCCGGAAGCCATTAGCCTCAAAGGTGGGATCGAAGCGTGGAAGGCCGCCAAGCTGCCCACCACCCGCACCCGCAACGCGCCCATCTCGCTAATGCGACAGGTGCAGATTACAGCGGGATCCCTGGTGCTCATAGGAACCCTGCTGGGAGCCTTTGTCCACCCGGCCTGGCTGGTGTTGAGTGGCTTTGTGGGAGCGGGGCTGGTGTTTGCCGGGATCACCAACACCTGTGGCCTGGCGCTGCTTTTGGCCCGCCTGCCCTGGAACCGGGGTCAGACGCTATGAGCGGGATCCCGTCCGCCTCTTCCCCAAAGCAGGGGATCTGGGCGCGTTACCTGCCCTTGGCCAAGGATTCCCTGTGGTGGCTTCGCTACCAGCGAGAGGATCTGCCGGGGGATCTCATTGCCGGGGTGGTCTCGGCCATCCTGTTGGTGCCCCAGAGCATGGCCTACGCGCTGCTGGCCGGCCTGCCCCCCGAGACAGGCCTCTACGCCAGCATCCTGCCGGTCATCGCCTACGGCTTCCTGGGATCCAGCCGGGCTTTGTCGGTGGGGCCGGTGGCCATCATCGCCCTGCTGGTAGCCTCGGGTTTGGAGCCGCTGGCTGAGCCGGGCAGCCCGGAGTATGGCCAGTTGGCGCTGGGCTTAGCTCTGGAAGCGGGCCTGATCCAGCTAGGGGTAGGGCTGTTGCGCCTGGGGTTTTTGGCCAATTTCCTGAGCCACTCGGTTATAACGGCCTTTAGCAGTGCCGCAGCCCTAATCATTGCCCTTAGCCAGCTCCGCCATCTGCTGGGGGTGAAGATTGCCAACACCGAGTCCTTCTGGCTGCTAGTGCAACGGCTGTGGCAGAGCCTGGATGGGGTCAACTGGGTCACCCTGGGGCTGGGGCTGTTGTCCATCGCCCTGTTGGTGTACGCCCAGCAGAAGCTGCCGGCGCAACTGCGCCGCTGGGGGATCCCGCCCCTCTGGGAGTTGCTGCTCACTAAGAGTGCTCCCCTGGCGGCCGTTTTCTTAACCACCCTGCTGGTTTGGGGGCTAAACCTCTCGGAGAGAGCGGGAGTGGCGGTGGTGGGATCCATTCCGGCTGGCCTGCCACCGCTGACGTTTCCCCAACTGAGCTGGCCAGAATGGGGATCCCTGCTGCCCACCGCCCTAACCCTCAGCTTGGTGGGCTTTACGGAAAGTTATGCCATGGCCCAGGCCCTAGCCAGCAAGCGGCGGCAGAAAGTGGATCCCAACCAGGATCTGGTGGCCCTGGGAGTGGCCAACGTGGCAGCAGCCGTCAGCGGTGGCTTTCCGGTCACGGGTGGGATCAGCCGCTCGGTGGTGAACGCTCAGGCGGGGGCCAACAGCGGTCTGGCCTCGGTCATTACGGGATCCCTGATAGCTCTGGCCATGATCTGGCTGATGCCCCTGTTTACTTTCCTGCCCCAGGCCACCCTAGCTGCCGTTGTGCTGGTGGCGGTGCTGGGACTGGTGGATTTTCACCCCCTGCTGCAGAGCTGGCGCTACGACCGCGGCGATGCCCTCGTTTGGCTGCTCACCTTTGCCAGCGTGTTGGCAATTGGGGTGGAGCGGGGGATTGGTCTGGGAGTGCTGGCCTCCATCCTTCTCTTCCTCTGGCGGGCCAGCCGCCCCCACATTGCCATTGTTGGCCAGGTGCCGGGTACCGAGCACTACCGCAACGTGCTGCGCCATGAGGTGATTACCGATCCGCGCATCTTGGCGGTGCGAGTGGATGAGAGCCTGTTTTTTGCCAACGCCGCCTACCTGCAAGAGTACATTCTGCAAGAGGTAGCAGCGCGGCCGGAAGTGGAACAGGTGCTGCTGGTGGCCAGCGCCATTAACTTCATCGACGGCAGCGCTCTGGAGGCCCTGACCCAACTGGTGGAACGTCTGCACCAAATGGGGGTGGGCTTTGCCCTAGCCGAGGTAAAGGGGCCGGTGATGGATCGCCTCAAAAGGGTGGGGTTTGTGGAAAAAGTGGGCGCTGAGCGCTTCTTCTTGTCGACCCACCAGGCAATGCAGGCTCTCAAATCCCAGGCGATGCCGGCAGCCGCTTCCGGATGAGCACCAGGGGGGTCTGCTCCGCCGCATTGCCCGCCGGGTTCTTGCGCAGCGCCTGCTCCACCAGCTCCCGCTCCACCCCTGGGCTGGCCGCCAGAAGAGTTACCTCTCCCAAGTCGTTGGCATCCACAATGGCCACCTCGTAGCCGGTCTGGGCGTGGAGCTCAGCCACCAGCTTAGCCGGCTGCCGCGGCCCTAAGACGATGAACTGGTCGTAGGGGGGCAAGGTGCCGGTGACATCGTCGATGAGGTCGGCCTGCTCCCCCGCCAGGGCATAGAACACCCCTGGGATCCCCAACAACTTGGCCAGGGATCCGACAACAAAAGCCGCCAGCACCCGCCAGGCTCCCGAGCAGTCGATCAGCGTCTGCATCCCGTAGCAGCTCGAGAGACTGGTCTTGGAGGGGAAGAAGTAGCAGAGGGTGCGGGCTAGCCAGCCAGGCTGCACCTGCAGGGGATGGCGAAAGTGGCCCTGGACAATGGCCGCCGCGCTTTCCGAGATGGCCACGATATCACCGGGCTGGATGTGAGGGCCCACGTAGCGCTGCAGCACCTCGGCAAGGTCATCGCTGGGGGTAAGCAGAGGGGTGGGAATGGCAGCCCAACTCAATGGCCCCTGCTGCTGCCAGCCCAGCTCCGGCAAGGGATCCACTTCCTGCAAGGGCAGGATTAGGTGGCTAGTCTTAAGGGTGCGCCGCTGCCGCCCGTACTGGACGTAGTCCAGCTCCAGCCAGGCCGAGCGCAAATCTGCCAGCCCTTGCCCCCTCAGCTCGATCTCCACTTCCAAGCCGGTCTGGCTTTGGGGGGTAATGATGTAGGCCTGCCAGTAGTTGTCCTGGCGAGGGGGCAGATCCACATGGCGGGAGCGCAGGCGGATCTGGGTTTGGATCCCTTCGATGGAGCTGGCACTGAGCAAATGCAGTCGCGGCTGCACCTGGGCCAAGGTGACCTCAAAGATGGGGTTGAGGTTGCGGGCCACGAACTCCGCCTGGATCAGCCAGTGATCGGGGCTGAGGCGGTTGAGGTGCCAGCTCTGCGGCTCCACCACCAGGCAGTCGGCGGGGCGAGTCTTCCGCCAGTACAGCACCGTCGCCAAACTCAAGAGCAGCCCGGCCACCACCTGAATCCAGCCTGAGGGATCCCCCAGCCAACGCCAGACCCCCCAGAGGCTCAAGCCCACCCCAGCCAATACGCCGGCCACCACACCTCGGCTCACCATCCGGATTGTTGCCATCGGGATCCCACTCCTTGCAATCGTTAAGCCCTGCTAAAGCCTGCCCCTTCCGTCCAGCCCGCCCCCTAGACTACAGGTACCAACCAAGCCCTAGCCATCCTACCGGGAAACCGACAGCAAGCGGTCGCAGAATCTCTACCCACATTTCCATCTCAAACATTTAGACTACAAATAGGTTGCATTCTAAGTTTTTCCACAGCATCCTGCGGAGGTCGCCCATGGCCCACAAACAGCAGTTCAAAAGCTTTGACGACATGATCCAGGGATCCAAAACTCCCATTCTGGTGGATTTCTACGCCACCTGGTGTGGTCCCTGTCAGGTCATGGCCCAGGTGTTGGAGCAGGTGAAGCCCCAAGTGGGGGACGCCATCTCCTTTGTTAAGGTCGACACCGAAAAGTACCCCAACATCGCTGCTCGCTGGGGGATCTACGCTGTGCCGACCCTGATCCTGTTTAAAGACGGGAAGCCGGTTGACCGCATTGAAGGGCTGCTACATCCCCGAGCTCTGCTCGAGCGGCTACGGGCCCAGGTCAACTTACCGGTGGCCTGATCTGGGCAAGGGTTGGAGCCTGTGCCGCTTCTCCAAGTTCACCTGGCAGGAGAAGTGCCCTACCGCACCGCTTGGGCTTGGCAGCAGGCCCGGTTGGCCCGGATGATCCGCGATCCTGAGGTGCCGGATGGGCTTTTGTTGCTCACCCACCCGCCGGTCTACACCCTGGGGGCAGGGGCCGATCCCAAGTTTCTCAAAAGCCTGGCTGGACGGATAGGATCCCCGGATACTCAGCCAGAGTCCCCTGCTCCTGAGGGACCGGAGGTTCTGCGGGTGGAGCGGGGCGGCGAGGTGACCTACCACGGGCCGGGCCAGTGGGTGGGCTATGCCCTACTGAACCTAAAGCGCCATAGGACTGTCTACGGCTCCCATGGCCAGCCGGATCTGCACCGCTACCTGCGCCACCTAGAAGAGGTGCTCATCCAGACCGTAGCCCACTTTGGCCTGCGGGGGGAGCGGCTCCCTGGCCTGACAGGGGTTTGGGTGCAAGGCCACAAGGTGGCGGCCATCGGCATCAAGGTCTCTCGCTGGGTTACCTACCACGGCTTTGCCCTCAACGTCTGTCCGGATCTGGCTGCCTTCGCGGCCATCGTGCCCTGTGGGATCCCCGATCGCCCGGTGGGATCCCTGGTGCAGTTTTGTCCGGAGGTAACAATGGCTGCCGTAGCCCCAGTGTTGGTGCAATCTTTTTGTCATGTCTTCAGGCTGCAGGCACAGGCAGTTTCCCTGGCCGAGTGGTTGGGAGAGCCTCCTTAGTTTGTCTAAATCCGAGATGGTCCTGGATTAATCCAAGGCCGACTACTCCACCCCCAACTGGCGCAACAGTTGCTGCAGGATGGCTTGGTCAGCAAAGTTGCCGCTTTGGGAAAAAAGAGCCAACGCCTGGCGAAAGTCAGCCATGGCAGCCTCTCGCTCCCCCAGTTGCAGGTGGGCCACGCCGCGACTAAAGTAGGCCTCTGGGATCCCCGGATCCAACTGGATGGCCCGCTCTGCATCGGCTAGGGCTTTTTGGGGCTGGCGCAACTGGTTGTAAACGTAGCTGCGGTTAACGTAGGCCGGTGCATAGGTGGGATCCAACTCCACTGCCCGATCCAGATCCGCCAAAGCCGCCACCGGATCCCCGCGCAGGAACTTGAGGGATCCCTGCCAGTTAAGCTCGGAAGCAGAGCTTCGGGTGGAGGTCTTCTCAGGAGGAGTGGGGGAGGTGGGCAAAGAGAGGGCGGGGGCAGGAGCCAGGAATGCCGCCAAGCAACCTATGAGAGCCACCCTTCCCCATCGCCGCTTCATCGTGCTCCGCTGAGGATCCCAACCCAGTCCAGTATAGACTGCCGGCAAGAGGGGCCATCCTTGCACTTAACCAACCCGCCGAGAAGCCCCGCTTTGGACCCGGGATGAGAGGCGGATTAGCTAAAATAGCTTGGCTTATCCTATCGTACTGACGGAAAAGGCACCTTGATCGAGCGCTACACTCTGCCGGAAATGGGCCAGATTTGGTCCACCGCCCACAAGCTCCAGACCTGGCTACAAGTAGAGCTGGCCGTCTGTGAGGCGCAGGCGGAGCTGGGGCGGATCCCTCAAGAGGCCCTGCAGGAGATCAAAGCCAAAGCTGCCTTTGACCCGGCGCGGGTTTTGGCAATCGAGGCGGAAGTCAAGCACGATGTTATTGCCTTCTTGACCAACCTCAACGAGCATGTGGGCGAGGCGGGGCGCTACATCCACCTGGGCTTGACCAGCTCGGATGTGTTGGACACGGCCTTGGCCCTGCAGCTTGGAGCCTCGGTTGAGATCTTGCAAGCTCGGCTGGCCGACCTCATCGCTGCTTTGCGTGAGCAGGCCCGCCGACACCGCTACACCCTGATGATGGGCCGCACCCATGGCGTCCATGCCGAGCCTATTACCTTTGGCTTTAAGCTGGCCGGCTGGCTAGCCGAGTGCCTGCGCCATCAGGAGCGCCTGACACGCCTGCGGGAGGTGGTCGCCGTGGGCAAGATCTCCGGCGCCGTGGGTACCTACGCCAATGTGCCCCCCCAGGTGGAACAGTTGGCCTGCGCCCGCTTAGGCCTCAAACCGGATACTGTCTCAACGCAGGTGATCTCCCGCGATCGCCACGCCGAGTATGTGCAGACCTTGGCTTTGATTGGGTCTTCTCTGGAGCGCTTTGCCACTGAGATCCGCCATCTACAGCGGACAGAGGTGCTGGAGGTTGAGGAGTACTTTGCCCCCGGCCAAAAGGGATCCTCCGCCATGCCCCACAAGCGCAACCCCGTCAAAGCAGAACAACTGACGGGAATTGCCCGCCTCTTGCGGGGCTATGCTGTCTCGGCCCTGGAAAACATTCCCCTTTGGCATGAGCGGGATATTTCCCATAGCTCTGTAGAGCGGGTCATCCTGCCCGATGCCTCCATCCTCTGCCACTACCTATTGGTCAACATGGCAGATCTGGTGCGCCACCTGCAGGTTTACCCTGCCAACATGGAGCGCAACCTTACCCTCTACGGCGGTGTTGTCTTCAGCCAGCAGGTGCTTTTGGCTTTGGTGGAGAAGGGCTTGAGCCGTGAGGAAGCCTACCGACTGGTGCAGGAAAATGCCCACCGCGCCTGGAATCAGCCTGGTGGAGATTTCCACGCCAATCTGCTGGCGGATCCCAGAGTAATGGCCCACCTGAGCGAGGCGGAGCTGCAGGCTTGCTTTGACCCGCGGCGGCACCTTGCCCACCTGGACGAGATCTTTGCCCGCTTGGGCATTTGAGGATCCCCTATGGCTTGGCAGCGGCAACATGTCTTGGGGCTGGCGGACTTTACCCGCGAAGAGTATCAAATTGTTTTGCAAACCGCCGCCAGCTTTCAGGAAGTGCTGACCCGGCGGCTGCCCAAGGTGCCCACCCTGCAGGGGAAGGTGGTGGTGACGCTGTTTTTCGAGCCTTCCACCCGTACCCGCAACAGCTTTGAGCTGGCAGCCAAGCGCCTGTCAGCGGATGTGCTCAACTTTTCCCCCGGCACCTCTTCGCTAAGCAAGGGGGAAACCATTTTGGATACGGTTCGCACCTTTTTGGCCATGGGATCCGACGTGCTCATCGTCCGCCACGCCCAGGCCGGGGTGCCGCAGCAGTTGGCCGCCGAGATCGACCGCCGCGGATCCCCAGCGGGGGTGCTAAATGCGGGGGACGGCCTGCACGAACATCCCACTCAAGGTTTGCTGGATCTATTTACCCTCTGTAGCCACCTGGATCCGCAGCGACCTCGCCTCGAGCTGCTACAGGGGGTGAAGGTGGCCATTGTCGGCGACATCCTCCACTCGCGGGTAGCCCGCTCCAACATCTATGCTCTAGTGGCCGCTGGCGCAGACGTCCACTTGGCCGGCCCGCCCACCCTGTTGCCCAAAGACTTTGCCCAGTTTGTGCCCGGCCATACTCTGCCGGTGCACTGGCAGTTGGAGCCGGCCCTAGCAGGAGTCCGCTTCGTCATCGCCCTGCGCCTGCAACGGGAGCGGATGAGCGAATTCCTCATCCCCAGCCTGCAGGAATACCACCACCTTTTCGGCCTCACCCAGCAGCGGCTGCGCCTGTGCCACCCCGAGGTGAGGGTTCTCCACCCCGGCCCGGTCAACCGCGGCGTGGAACTGAGTTCTGAGGTGATGGAGGATCCCAGCCTCAACCTCATCGAGCAGCAAGTTGCCCACGGCGTGGCGGTGCGCATGGCTTTGCTGTACCTGATGGGCGGCGGGCGGATCCCGGCTTAGACCTCCCCCTTTCCCCTCTGGTCGGGGAACTTGAGGAGCTGCTTGACGTCTAGAGTGCTGAGGTTACTCTTCTAGCCAACTCAACGCTCTCCGCAAAAGCAAGAAAGAAGTTCTTGCGGGGGCTCTTCTGGACACATTGAACCCTACATAAGCCTATATAAGCTTGGCAAGATTTGGGGCAGCTTTCTGCTCTAGGTTCTGCGCAACTTATCTTCTGTTCAAACTTTTTTTCTGGCTGGCCAGCATCATCTTTTATTTGGATCGAGGTCACCTAGCCAAGTCTAAGACAAGCTAAAAGCTTTGCAAAATAAGCTTTTCACAGATCCTGAGCTCCAGGATCATTTTTTGCTGCTATCTAAACCCAAGCAAATCACCAGGTAAAAAATCAAGAGCTCATAGCAATCACCTCATTCAGAAAGACACCGACTTTTTCTTCTGGCTTAACCTAAACTTAACCTTAACATATTCTACTCTTAACCTTGAGGTTGTAGGGTTATAGGCGTCGATTAAAATCAGACATTTCTTTCTTATGCGATCTCTGCTCTCTGCTTCTGTTTCTTCTATTGCGGCTTTGGCGGTGGGAGCCCTGGCGCTGGCCCCGGCCCAAGCCCAAACCGTGCAAATCTCTGGCGCAGGTGCTACCTTCGCTGCGCCGCTGCTGCAGCGCTGGTTTGATGCCTACAATCGCACCGTAGATCCCAATGTGCAAGTCAGCTACCAGTCTGTTGGGAGCGGTGCCGGTCTGGAGCAATACATCAACGGCACGGTGGACTTCGGTGCTTCCGAGGGCCCGATGACCGAAAAGTACAACGCCTCTCGCTACAAGAGCTTCAAAGAGAAATACGGCTACGAGCCCCTGCAACTGCCTCTGGCGGGGGGCGCCATTGAATTTGCCTACAACCTGCCCGGCATCGGCGACAAAGAGCTCGTGCTCAAGCGGGAAACCTACTGTGGCATTGTTACCGGCGAAATCACCCGCTGGGACGACATTCGCATCAAGGCCCAAAACCCCAACCTGGCAAGTCGGCTGCCCGCGCTGGACATCACCTGGGTGCACCGCTCTGACGGCTCTGGGACAACCTTCGTGTTCAGCAACCACATCAACGCTGCTTGCCCCAACTGGAAGGGCGGCGTGGGAACCACGGTGGAGTGGCCGGTTGGCATCGGTGCCCAGGGCAACGAAGGGGTAGCTGCCACCATCAAGCAGGAGCAAGGGGCAATTGGCTATGTGAACCAGTCCTTTGCTAAGCTGGAGCAACTGACTACTGCTCGCATAGAAAACAAAGCGGGCAAGATTGTCGAGTTTTCTCCTGAGCGGGCTACTTCTGCCCTCAACGCTCCCCTGCCCGAAAATTTTGCCCTGCTGGTGCCGGATCCCGAAGGGCCTGACGACTACCCCATCGTTGGTTTGTTCTGGGTGATGCTCTACCGTGAATATCCTGACGAGCAAAAGCTGAAGAAGCTGGTGGAAGCCATCAAGTGGACGCAGGGGCCAGAGGGCCAAGCCATCACCAAAGAACTGGACTACATCCCCATGCCGGAGCCGGCCATCCAGCGGATCTTCGCCGAGCTGGATAAGATCAAGGTCAACCCCAACGCGAAGCGATGAGTTGCTGTCCTGTTGAAAGGTGTTAGTTGAGGGCCAGTGGTCAACAAGAGGCTGTGCTCTTCCTGTTGACTACTGGCTTGCCGCTTTGCTGATTTTTAACGGGTAAAAGTTCTGTCGGCACTGACTTTTGACGTTGTCGCCAGTCTGAGTCCAACAAGCTTTTGGTGTTCACTGTTGGCCAGGACACAGACAACTGCAACACCGATGGAATGTAGGGTGAGAGAGGTTTTGCCACAATCTGCCCACAAGTAGAATTGCCATAGGGGAGATCCTATGACTTCGGCAGCCAGAGACTACGACTTATCAACGGATGTTGCTATTGAAAAGAAAATGGATGTTTCCCGCGCCCTCGACGTGGGTTTTGTCCGCCTAACTTTGGTGCTGGCAGGGTTTGCCGGCATCATTCTCATTTGGGTGATCGTGCAGACCACTGAGGCAGCCCTGCCGGCCATGCGCCAGTTTGGCTTGGGCTTTCTGGTCACCAGCCGCTGGAACCCGGTGGAAAACATCTATGGGGTGTTGCCCCAGATCTACGGCAGTTTGATGACCTCTCTGGTGGCCCTGATTTTTGCCATTCCTCTGGGCATCGGCACCGCCATTTTCTTGACGGAAGATTTTGCCCCCAAGTGGATAACGGCGCCGATTGCCTTTGCCATTGAGCTGATCGTGGCCATTCCCAGTGTGGTGCTGGGGCTGTGGGGCATCTTTGTGCTCATCCCGGCGGTGCGGCCCATCTTCCGAGCCATCAATCAGACGCTGGGGTGGATCCCTTTCTTCGGCGGCCCGGCTCCCCGAGGCCCCAGTCTGTTGATTGTAGCCATGGTGCTGGGGATCATGATTTCCCCCATCATCATTTCCATCACCCGCAGCACCCTTGAATCGCTGCCCCGGGGCCTCAAAGAGGGCGCCTTGGCGTTGGGAGCCAGCCGCTGGGAGACGATCTTGACGGTGATGATCCCGGCGGGCCTGTCGGGCATTGTCAGCTCGATCATGCTGGCATTGGGACGGGCCTTGGGGGAGACCATGGTGGCAGCGATGATTTCCGGCAACGCCAACCGCATCAACATCTCCCTGCTGCAGCCAGGATCCACCATTACCGGCTTGATTGCTTCCCAGTTTGGCGAAGCAGGACGCCTGCAGGTGTCGGCCCTTATGTATGCCGGTGTGGTGTTGATGGTGCTGACCCTGTTGGTTAACGTCATGGCCGAGATCATCATCCGCAAGTTTCAAAACTTGGAGCAGTAACCGAGGAGCCTCGTCATCATGTCCCAGTCAGCCCAGCTTGTTCCTGAGGAGATCGACATTAGCCGTGCCGCTGTTGCCCCCCTGCGGAGATACACGAGCATTGCCTTGACGCTGCTGAGCGGACTGTTTGTGGCCGCCATCATAGCTGCCCTATCTTGGGTGCTGTGGGACATCGGTAAGGAGGGCATCCAGAGGATAAGCTGGGACGTCCTCACCGAGACTCGCTACCCGGCTCCAGGGTTAGCAGAGGGGGGGTTTGGCCACGCTATCGTCGGCAGCGTATTGGTTCTGGCCACGGGGGCGGCTTTGAGCTTTCCCTTCGGGATCCTAGCGGCCGTTTACCTGTCGGAGTTTGGCCGCGGCAGCCGCTTGGCCTACTTGGTCAAGTTCTCCTGTAACGTGCTCACGGGCGTGCCGGCCATTCTCTGCGGCCTGTTTGCCTACGCTTTGGTGGTGCGGGGATCCGGCTTCTCGGCTTTTTCGGGGGGAGTTGCCCTGGGCGTGTTGATGCTGCCCATTGTCATCCGCTCCACGGAAGAGGCACTGCTTTTGGTGTCGCCGGATATGCGTTTGGCTTCGGTTGGCCTGGGGGCCACTCGCTTTCAGACCACAATGCGCATCGTCCTGCCGGCAGCAGCTCCGGCCATTGTAACGGGCTTAATCTTGGCCTTGGCGCGGGCTGCCGGCGAGGCAGCACCTCTACTTTTTACTTCCTTCAACAACAATTTCTGGTCAACCAACCTGTTTGGACCGGTGGCTACCCTGCCGGTAATGGTTTACTTCTTCTCAATTATTCCCTTCAAGGTGCAGCAGGAGCTGGCATGGGCAGGAGCCCTGGTGCTGCTGGCCATTGTTTTGGCAGCCAGCTTGCTGGCCCGCTTCCTGGTCTACAAAGCCAGAAGATAGTTTAAGCCTTGTCGGACAGCGGCCAGGTGTGAATTAGCCTCTTGACGAACTTTCTGCGAGTGGGATCATGAAAACTCAATCTGCTAACTCAACCACCTACGTCTTCCGAACGGAAAACCTGAGCGTCTACTATGGCTCGAACCTGGCGGTGAAAAACGTCACCATGGATATTCCTGCCCGGCAAATTACGGCTTTTATCGGGCCTTCTGGCTGTGGCAAAAGTACCATCTTGCGCTGCTTTAACCGCACCAACGACCTGATCCCGGGGGCGCGCGTGGAGGGCAAACTTACCTACCGCGGCAAAGACCTCTACGCCGAGAATGTGGATCCGGTGGCGGTGCGGCGGCGCATTGGCATGGTGTTCCAGAAGCCCAACCCTTTTCCCAAGAGCATCTACGACAACGTTGCCTATGGCCCGCGGGTGCTGAGGATGAAGGTGGACTTGGACGAGGTGGTGGAAACTTCGCTCAAGCGGGCCGCCCTTTGGGACGAGGTCAAGGATAGGCTGAGAGAAAACGCTCAGTCGCTATCGGGCGGGCAACAGCAGCGCCTCTGCATCGCCCGTGCCCTGGCGGTACAGCCGGATGTCATCCTCATGGACGAGCCCTGCTCGGCGTTGGATCCCATCCCCCCCCGCCGCATCGAGGAGCTGATGAAGGAGCTGGAGCAGGATTATACCATCATTATCGTCACCCACAACATGCAGCAGGCCAGCCGCGTCTCGGACATGACGGCTTTCTTCAGCGTGGAGCTGGTGGGATCCAACCGCGTGGGCGAACTGGTGGAGTTCGACCGAACGGAGGTGATCTTCAACAGCCCTGCCAAAGAGGCGACCAAAGACTACGTAGAGGGCCGCTTCGGCTGATGCTCGGGACGGGCCGGGATCCCCTGGAGAGGCGTTTTCTGTCTCTGGTGAGCCTTTCTGCCGGCCCTTTGCACAGACAATGGAGTCTAAGTAGCCTGCTATCCAATTGGGGATCCCTATGACCGTTGCTGCTTCTGGAAAATTGCAG
This sequence comes from Synechococcus sp. OH2, assembly GCF_047462155.1. Classification (NCBI taxonomy): domain Bacteria; kingdom Bacillati; phylum Cyanobacteriota; class Cyanophyceae; order Synechococcales; family Synechococcaceae; genus Synechococcus; species Synechococcus sp. OH2. The sequence goes on along the minus strand of NZ_JANSIR010000052.1, from coordinate 1,613 downwards.
GCCTTGCTTTCTGAGCTGGCCGACCTTGAAACCATCACCGATCCGGCGCAAGTTGCCAAGTTGTCGCTGGACTTTTACCACTACAGCCCTGTGCTCAGCCGCCAGTTGAGCAACAAGCGCGGGGAAGTGGTGGTGCGCCCTGCCGATGAAGCAGAAGTGATGCGGGTGGCGGCGGCCTGTGCCAAGTGGAGAGTACCCCTGACCGTGCGCGGCGCCGGTACCGGTAACTATGGCCAGTGCATCCCCCTAGCTGGCGGTGTGATCCTGGACATGAGCAAGCTCAACCAGGTAATCTGGGCCAAGCCGGGCTTGGCGCGGGTACAGGCGGGGGCCAAGCTGATGGCCATCGACAAACACACCCGCGAGCTGGGCTGGGAGATCCGTATGGCCCCTTCCACCTACCGCACCGCCACTATTGGGGGGTTCATTGCCGGCGGTAGCGGCGGCATCGGCTCTGTGACCTACGGCCAACTGCTGGATCGGGGCAACATCTTAGGGCTGCGGGTGATTACAGTCGAAGAGGAGCCGCGGGCCCTGGAGCTGCGGGGAGACGACGTGTTTAAAGTCAGCCATGCCTGGGGCCTCAACGGGATCATCACCGAGGTGGAGATTCCCTTGGCGCCGGCCTATCCTTGGGCGGAGCTGGTGGTGGCCTTCCCGCCGGAGGGGGGGTTTATGCCCTGCGCCCACTTTGGCCAGGCTCTGGCCGAGGCAGATGGGATCCTGAAGAAACTCATCAGCCTGCACGCCTGGCCGATCCCTCGCTACTTCGTCCCCTTGCAGGACTACTTGCCCCAGGGATCCGCCGTGGCCCTCTTGATGGTGGCCGAGTACAGCCTAGAGCCGTTGCTGGAGCTCATTCGGGAGCATGGCGGCCAGGTGGTCTACAACAAAACGGCTCAAGAGGCCAGCAAGGGGATCTCGCTGGGGGAATTCTCTTGGAACCACACCACCCTGCACTGCCGCAGCGTGGATCCCAATTTGACCTATCTACAATCGATTTTTCCGCCCGATCGGGAGCTGAAGGTGGTGCAGCACCTGTACGAGCGCTTTGGCGACGAAGTGCTGATGCACCTGGAGTGGATTCGCATCCGGGGGCAGGCTACCCCGGTCGGCCTGCAAATTGTGCGCTTTACAACGGAAGAACGCCTCAACGAGATCATGCGCTATCACGAGGCGCAGGGAGTCTTCATCGCCAATCCCCACACTTTCATCATCGAAGAGGGGGGTCGCAAAGTGATGGATCCGCGCCAGCTCCGTTTTAAGGAAGAAGTGGATCCCTATGGATTGCTTAACCCCGGCAAGATGCGCAGTTGGCAAGGGCGGGCTTCTGCTTGAAAGTGCTGAGAGGGCTTTATCCTCTAATATCCAGCGATCTCTGAGTTGCCTCTGCCAAAAGGAGAGGGGCTTGACAGTCAATCTTCTGCCAAGGCCAGCTCCAAAGCATAGGGACAAGTCTCCGGAAAGGCCGAGATATCCCCTCAAGCTGGGGCTATCTTCGAGGGCCAATTCAAGCTGAGTTCGCGCATCTGTGATGGCATCCAGCCAGCTCTCTGAGCGACGCTGAGGTTGATATTGCCACATGAACTACCCCACCGCGTAGGCGGGTGGGG
>NZ_JANSIR010000051.1:0-6153 GCF_047462155.1 Synechococcus sp. OH2 | reverse complement strand
TCCACCCCTCTGGCCCGCATCAACTGCTGCACCACCTCGATCAGCCCGGCAAAAGTGCCGCCGTAATTGAGGGCAGCATCTCCCTCTTCCGCCAACACCTCCGCTGTCGCCCGCGCCAGGTCGGCCTTGGGAAACAACCGCGGATCCGCCAGGCCAAAGGTAAAACTGGTTACTACCGGCACGGCCCCAGGGATCTCCGCGCCAAAAGGAGGCGGGATCACCGCCTGAGCCCGCCGGGCAAACAGGGTCTCTGAGAGGGGCCGCATCGGGAGCTTCAAGGCAGGAGAAGAACTTAGGCCAACGCTTGCCACGATAACAAGAACGAGCTGGCCAAGAGCAGGGATCCCAGAACTCGCCGCCAACTCCGGCAGGGGATCTCCGCCAAGACGCCGCCGGCACTCAGGCACAAAAAGGGCAGGGCCACCAGGCCCCAACGGGCGCTTTGCTGCAACAGGTTCATCTGTGGCTCCCAAAGCCACACCGCCAGCACCCCCATCCACAGGACATGGCCCAAACCGGCCAAGCTGAGCAGGGTTTGTTGGCGTTCCGCCCAGGGCCAACCCAGCCGCACCAAGGCCAGCCCCAGGGGCAACATTAAGGTGGCCAGAACAGCCAGGCCGCTTTGGCTAGTGAGCGAATAGGACACCGTCGCCGTAGGAAAGCGCTCCGTCCCGGTGAAGGGATTGGCGGGCAGCTCAACCCGCACCAACCAGGAGAGGCCAATCACCAGCAGCAGCCAGAGTAGCCCTTGCAACCGCTGCCGCGGCCAATGTTGGCTAGTCCATAGCGTCCCCCAGAGCAGGGCCAAGGGCCAAACTTTGTAGCTCAGGGCACAGGCCAGCGCCAAACCGCCCCAGCGCAGGCGGGATCCCGGCCCAGCACCGCTGCTGACCAACAAGACCAGGCTGGCCAAGATCTCGTCGCCCGGCTCCAACCCCTGGGTCAGCACCCAGGGGCTGAGTCCCCATAGGCCAGCACTCCAGAAATTGCCCCAGCTCCAGCACAGCAGCAGCACGGCCAGGCAGGCCAGGGCCGAGACAGCTCGCAGGATCCCTTCGGGGGGGATCCCGGTTCCCTCAACCAGCCAGGGCAGTAGCCCGTTCGCAATTGAGTGGTAGAGAGGGAGTTCCGCCTGGACAGGGGGCAGGGATCCCTGAGGGCTGCTGATGGGCCAAGCGCGCCACCACGGCAGATGGGCCAGCTCTCCTAAGGAGCGGAGACGTTGCCCCAGCAGCAACCCCATCCCTCCCCACAGCAGCCAGTGGCCCATCCAACTAAGTCCGTCTGGGCGTTGGTGCCGACGTTTGCCTGCCCTGGACAGGCTTAGTTGAGGAAAAGAGGAACGAGACAGCCTTTTGCCCCGCGGAGGCATGGCAGGGGGAAACTTCATAGGGTAGGCCTAGTCAACTCTAGATCGCCCGTCAAGGGACACCCAGCCTGCTGCCAGCGACGAATGGCTTGGGCGGTCAGTCCTTCGGTGACGTCGCGGATGGGAACACCGGCGCCGGTAACTTGCAGGCGCACCACCTGCCAGGGATCCCCAGGTGCAGCCCGCAGCACATAAGCTTCATAGGCCAGCTGCAGGGTTTCGCTGCGCCGACCGGCCAGGGGGTTGTCCTCCTGCTCGGGCTGCTGGGGCAGAACCAAGCGGCGCTCCAGCGTGGTGAAATACAAGCGAAAGCTTTGGGAAGCCGAGGCGGCTGGGCTATCCGGCAGAAGCTGGGCCAGCTCCTCGGCAGAGAGAAGTTCCACCTCTGGCTGGCCCACCAGCACTACCTGGAAGTCTGAGCGGGAGCGGCTCAAGGCCAAATTGAGAAACAAAGGCAACTGCTCCGCCAGGGCCTCGGCCCAGGTTTGCGGGTCGGAGGCACAGATCTCCTCTTTTGCCCAAGCAGGGGCAAGGCTGCCCAAGCTCAAAACCAGCCATAAACCCAGTCCCCACCCTCGTCTGGCAGATCTGTGGCCCAAGGCTTATTTCTCCCCAGATGGTCGCGTCCACAGAGTAAACTTCCCCCGACTGAAGTCGGGAGCTTAGGGACTCCGTCCCGCTCACGGGAACAGTAGCCCTCTTGCTGCGCGGCTGTTGGTTGACACATTCCCGCTCGCGCCAGCGGGCCGTAGGCCTCTGTCGCCTCCAGCTTTGCAGCTTGCGACGCAGACACCTTGAGCTTGCAGGAGATAGTTAGAACTTGGGTCATGCTCCATCATGGGAGTAGGAGCTATCCCCCCTACAGTATACGGTGGGGTATCTTGCGAGGGAGGCGCCACTTTGGCCACTAAAGTTCCAGAGTCGCTTTCCTCCCCACACTAAAGTGCAGGGCCTGCAGCTTTACCCTCCGTGAATTATCCAACAGCATCCTCCAGGGCTTGGAGGCGGCACAAGGCAGCCACGGGATCCGCAGCCGCCGTGATGGGGCGGCCCACCACCAAATAATCGGCCCCTGCTCGCAGAGCTTCTGCAGGGGTACAGACCCGCTGCTGGTCGTCCCCCGCTTCTGGATCCCCAAAGCGGATCCCTGGGGTTACCAGCAGCACCTCCGGCCCCAAAGCCTGCCGCAGCCGCCCCACTTCCTGGGGGGAGCAGACCAGCCCACTCACGCCTTGATCCAGAGCTAGCCGCGCCAACTGCAACACATAGTCGCCGGGATCCCGCTCAACGCCCAACTCCTGCCGCACCTGGTCGGGACCAAGGCTGGTGAGAAGAGTGACTGCCAACAGCCGGCAAGAACTGCCCTGGGTGGCGGCCACTGCTGCCCGCAACATGGCACTGCCGCCAGCGGCATGAACGGTGAGCAGATCCACCCCATAACCAACGGCCACCTGAGCGGCCCGCCCCACTGTGTGGGGAATGTCGTGCAGCTTTAAATCGAGAAAAATGCGCTTGCCCCGTCCCTTAAGGGCCTGAAAAATCTGAGGGCCAACAGCCGTGAACAACTCCAGGCCCACCTTCCACCACAGCACCTGCGGCAGGCGATCTACCCACTCCAGGGCTTGATCCCAAGAAGCGGTATCCAGAGCAACAATGAGGCGGCTACCCTGCATGGCGGAAGCTCTCGAGCCGACTAACGCGAAGGGATCCGCTCCCGCGGCTCATAGTGAGGGCAGCCTTCACAGGGGCCATAGGGGTTAACCGCACAGCGCAACTCCGGAGAAAGGGCATTGTAGCGACAGGTGGGATCCCCAACCCAGCCGGGGGGTGAAGCGACATAAGCATAAACAATTATGCCCCCGAACCCCAGTGGGCTGACGAAGAAACGGCTGGCGCTGAAGGACTCCCCCTCAGCAGAATTGAACGTTTCCTCGTCGAGCTCTGGATCGGGCTGCGGCTCCTCCTCCAGACTCCAGAACGCTTCCCACTGCCGCAGGGTTTCTTGGAGAGGCGCGGCCAGATGTTCCGCCAACTCCGTCAGGGCGGTTTCCAAAGCGGCGAGGCTTTCTTCCGCCGCCTGGGTGAAGGCTGACACCCATTCCTCCAAGAGCTTCTCAAAATCCATGCAGTAGCGACCTGACTGAGAGTTTTCTTTTTACCTTACTGCTTGCCTGGGCAAGCTGGCTAACTTCCCCCTTGACAAACAGCATCTACTAACTCTTGATTGACCAAGGGAAATAGCTCTGCCAATTCTTCGGTAGATAGGTTGCCGGTACAGACATTGGCGCGGATGTGCCACTCCGCCCACATCAGCGCTGAGGCAATCGCAGGATCCTGGTCTTTCTGGGAGTTAGAGTCCCTCGCTGGCTTTGGAGCCAGGCGGCGTCCCGATCCGAGGTTCAGTTGCAGTACGCTGTCGCGGTTGATGCCGGTCAGAGAGGTCTGGGCATGGGCTTCTCCGACAAAGGCAAAAGGGAGAGAAAAAGCCATCCAAGACAATCCCCAAAAGGCAGCACGGCGAAACATGGGATCCCCGCCTGTAAGGTAGAGCTTTGAGGGCAATTATAGCTACTACTTGTGGCGGCTAGGGGTTATCCAACGCTGCGCTGGGCAGGCCAATCCCCGACCACTGCACACCATAGCAGCCTACCTCTTCCTTTCGGGATCCCTCGCGGCGATAGGAAAAGAAATCTTGCGGCTGAGCAAAGGTGCAATGAGGACTGATGGCAATTTGCTTGGAAGGGATCCCTTGGGCTTGGGCCTGGGCGCGGTGGATCCAGCGCAGATCTAGGCGCACCTTACCCGGCAGCGGATCCGGCCAGAGGGCAGGCCGGCGATCCACCCCCGACGGCAGCGCCTGCAGCACCTGCTCGGCCACTTCCTGGGAAACTTGGTAGGCTGGCCCGGAGATGGCTGGCCCCAGGGCAATGCAGATCTGGTCAGCAGGGATCCCGGCCTTTAGGAAAACTTGCAGCACCTTGGGCAAGATGCCAGCAGCCGTGCCCCTCCAGCCGGCATGAACAGCCGCCACCCAGGTAGGGCTAGCTATCAAGATTGGCACGCAGTCGGCGGTGCAAACCCAGGCAGAATCTAACTGGCGGCGGGCGATCACAGCATCTGCTTCGGGACGGGCGAAACTCCCTTCCCCGAGGTGAGAACCCGAAGCCCCCCCCTGGGAGAAGAGAACTTCATCCGCCCAGATCCAGCGACAGCCATGCACCTGCCGGCCCCATGCAGCTCGTTCTGGGGGGAGTTGCAACCGGTCGGCCAGCTCGGCTGGCTGATAGGGGGAAGCTTGACGGCAGCCAAAAGCATGGGGCCACCCCGCCAGAAGTTGACACTGCAGCCAACGCCATTCCCCTGCCTCTTGCCAAACCCAGCCCCCGGAACCGCTCATCGGCCTGATGGGTGGAAAGGGGATCCCTGGGATTTCTGCCGGGCATGCAGGTGGCCCACCCGCTCTTCCAGGCACATCCTTAGCTCGACGGGATTGAACAGCATGGGCAGAAAATGGATGCTCCGGCTTTCCCGGAAGAAAAATAAAATCGGCACTGAGGGCCAGAAGATCTGCCAGTCCTGCCATTCGCTGTAGGGGAACTCGCGGATGCGCTGGGAGCCGCTGTAAACCTGTAGCGCCGTGCGAGTAAAGGCCAGCCCAATCAGACAGGTTTGCACCAGCAAGAACAGGCCAAATAGCCCCACCCCCAGGCCTGCCCAAAACGACAGCCAAAACAGCGGCACTGCCAACACCAGTACTGCCAGGCTGAGGCGAAAGTCTGGGTTCAACAGATGGGCTGAGTAGGGTCTGATCACTCCTTGCTTCTCCTCCGAATCCCAGCCCCATTCTAGGCTGCCGCAGCACCCCCCTGCAGAAGGGATCCCGCTTTTGCCTGGGTTGGAGGTAAACTGAACAAGTTTTTTTGATGTATCCTGAGGAGAGCCCCTTAGGAAGGTGGCTACTCGGCAGCCTGCGTTTTCTCAACCCCAGTTTTCGGCTTTTCCTATGGCTCTCACCGAATCTGACCCCAAAGCTTTCCCCGGCGGCGGATCCCTGAGTTTTTTTGAGCGCTATCTCACCCTTTGGGTGGCTCTGTGTATTGTTGCCGGGATCCTGTTGGGTCGATGGTTTCCGGGCCTGGCAGAGGCGCTGGATGCCCTGAGCCTCTATCAGGTCTCCATTCCCATTGCCGTCTGCCTGTTTTTCATGATGTATCCCATCATGGTGAAAATTGATTTTGGCCAGGCAGCCCATGCCTTGCAATCGCCCAAACCGGTGCTGTTGACCCTGGGGGTGAACTGGCTGGTGAAGCCTTTTACCATGGTGGTGATTGCCCAGTTTTTCTTGGGGTGGCTGTTTGCCCCTTGGATAACCGGCACGGAAATGATCCGCGGTACAGAAGTGAGCCTCAGCAACTCCTACATTGCCGGGGCCATTTTGCTGGGCATTGCCCCTTGCACTGCGATGGTGCTGATGTGGGGCTATCTCAGCTATGGCAACCAAGGCCACACCCTGGTGATGGTGGCGGTGAACTCTTTAACCATGCTTTTCCTCTACGCGCCGCTGGGCCGCTGGCTGCTGGCCATGAGCGATTTAACGGTGCCCTGGCAAACCATTTTGCTATCCGTGGCCATCTACGTGGGCCTACCGTTAATTGCAGGAGCAGCCTCTCGCTATTGGATTCTTAAAACCAAGGGCCGGGAATGGTTTGAGAAAGCTTTTTTGCGCTACCTCAGCCCCATTGCCATCACCGCCTTGCTGGTGACGCTGGTGCTGCTTTTTGCTT
>NZ_JANSIR010000050.1:42161-44445 GCF_047462155.1 Synechococcus sp. OH2 | reverse complement strand
CTATCCCTCCCCACCCGGGTGGGGAATCCCGCGCCTTACGTTGAGCAAGAAAATGGTCAAGCCGGGTTGGGAAGAGGGGGATGGATGTAATCTTGCGTCGGGCCAACTTGCCGGATGGCCGTAAGGGAGTGGATATCGGCATTGAGGGAGACCGCATCGTTGCCCTGGAGGTGAATCTGCAGGCCACCGCTCCCGAGGAAATCGATGTGAGTGGCCGCTTGGTGTCACCCCCCTTTGTGGATGCCCACTTTCACCTGGATGCCACCCTTACCTACGGGATCCCGCGCGTCAACCAATCGGGCACCTTGCTGGAAGGGATCGCCCTTTGGGGGGAGTTGAAGCCGCTGCTGACGCCAGAGGCAGTGATGGAGCGGGCCTTGACCTACTGCGACTGGGCGGTGGCGCGCGGGATCCTGGCCATCCGCGCCCATGTGGATGTGTGCGATCCCAACCTGTTGGCGGTGCGGGCCTTGCTGGAGGTGAAGCAAAAGGTTGCTCCCTACCTGGATTTGCAACTGGTGGCCTTTCCCCAAGATGGCTACTACCGCTCGCCAGAAGCGGTGCAGCTCTTGGAGAAGGCCCTGGACTTGGGGGTGGAGGTGGTGGGTGGGATCCCCCACTTTGAGCGGACGATGGCTGAAGGAACAGCTTCGGTGCGGGCCCTGTGCGAGATTGCGGCGGCGCGGGGTCTGCGGGTGGATCTGCACTGCGACGAGACAGACGATCCGCTTTCGCGCCACGTGGAGACCTTGGCCTATGAAACGCAGCGGCTGGGCTTGCAGGGGCGGGTGGCCGCCTCCCACCTTACCTCAATGCACTCCATGGACAACGCCTACGTGAGCAAACTCATCCCCCTGATGGCCGAGGCAGAGCTGGGGGTGATTGCCAACCCGCTGGTGAACCTGGTGCTGCAGGGCCGCCACGACACCTACCCCAAGCGGCGGGGGCTGACGCGGGTGCCGGAGCTGATGGCCGCCGGGCTGACAGTAGCTTTTGGCCAGGACTGCGTGATGGATCCCTGGTATCCCCTGGGCAGCGGCAACATGCTGGAGGTGGCCCACATGGGGATCCACGCTGCCCAACTGACCGGCTATGAGCAGATGCGCCAGTGCTTCTTGGCCGTTACGGAAAACCCGGCCCGCATTCTGGGGTTAGAAGGCTACGGACTAGAACCCGGCTGCTATGCCGATTTGGTGGTGCTCCAGGCTGCCGATGCCGTCGAAGCCATTCGCCTGAAACCGGCTTGCCTGTACGTTTTCCGTCGGGGACGGCTGATCGCCCAAACCCCGCCGGTGGTTACCCAACTCCATCTGCCCGGGCGCCCGGCCCAGGTAGACTTCACCCGCCAGCTTTAACGGCGCACGGTGCCGCTGAAGCCGCTGGCCTTGAATTGCTCCAGGGTCAAGGGCAGCGGGCTGGTCACGGGCACGGAGATGCGAATGGAGAAGGGGCTTTCGCCGGGGGGAACCTCTTCGATGGCTCCCACGCGGGTGCGCTCCGGCAGAACCTCATTGCCGTTGGCATCGTAAAGGCGACCGAAGACATCCGCATTGACCAAGGTGTTTTTGGAGCGGTTCACCACCGTCCCTTCAATGAACATGCACCTGGCCGGTATGGGGTTGCCGTTGCTGGTGACCAGGTTGGTGTATTCGGGGGTATCCGGGCAGGGGGTGATGTGCAGATCTTTCAGTTGTAGGGGGATGGCGCCAAAGCCCAGCAAGAGGGCCGCCAAAGCCGCCCAGCCCAGGCTCCAGCAGAGGGAGCGAAGCCCCTTCTTCCAAACTTGGCGCATGTTTTTCCTCCAAGGCCCATCTCCCTTAGTCTAGGGGATCCCCCGCCGGGTAAAACCCCTCTTCGGTTTGGATCCCGTCCAGGCGTTGATCCCAGGGATCCTGAGGCAGAGGCTGCCGCAGCAGGCAAGCCTGCGGGACAATGCCCCACTTGGGCACACCGGGATCCGGCAGCGAGGCCAAAAAGCGGTCGTAATAGCCGCCGCCATAGCCCAAACGCCTTCCCCAGCGGTCGCAGGCCAGGGCGGGCACGAGGATCAACTCCGCTTCGGCAGGATCGATAACCTCACTGGTGGGAGAGGGCTCCGGCAGCCCCCAGCGGTTGGGAACAAGCTCGGCTGGGTGGTAGCGATGCCATCCCAACTGCCGCTGCGGCAAGCAACGAGGGATACCCCAGCGCTTTTCAGGGAAAAGGGCGAACAGGGATCCCAGATCCACCTCGGAGCCGAAGGCCGCGTAGGCCAAGATGGTTCTGGCCGCCAAAAGCTGGGGGT
>NZ_JANSIR010000050.1:39208-42053 GCF_047462155.1 Synechococcus sp. OH2 | reverse complement strand
CCAGATGAGCCACTATTTTCTGCTCGATCAGGGATCGTTCCAGCCCCTGCCGCACTTGGCGGAAGTGCTGGCGCAGGCGAGCTTTTTCTGCGCTAGGAGCTTCAGGGGGAAAATTGGGCTCCACAGACGGAGACAGGTTTGTTACCCAGAAGGGAGTCGCGGCAGCGCCCTGCAATCTCACCGCCTTGACTTTCCCCACCCCCAGTCAAGCTTAGGCGTGGATATCCAGAGTCTACTGGATGGCCAGGAGCTCCACTTCAAAATCAAGGGTGGCGTTGGGTGGGATCACGCCGCCGGCGCCGCGGCTGCCGTAGGCCAACTCCGGCGGAATGCGCAAGTACCGCTTACCCCCCACCCGCATCGTGGCCAGACCTTCCTCCCAGCCGCGGATCACCTGCCCTACTCCGTAGGTGAAGGTGAAAGGTTGATTGCGCTTATAGGAGCTATCGAAGACGGTGCCATCCTGCAGCTTGCCCACATAGTTCACCACCACCGTTTGCCCCGGTTGAGGTGAAGGCCCACTGCCTTGAGCGATGTCGTAGTATTGCAGGCCAGACTCGGTGGTGATGAAGTCTTTGGCTGGGGATTGGATGCCCACCACGGGGTTGTCTTTGGCCCGCGACAGAGCCACGGCCGGCTGTCCACCCCACATCCCGATCCACAGCAAACCCAGCAACAGCAGCAGCATCCGTTTCATCTGTTGGCGTCTCCCCTCGCCGACTTTTTGCTTCCCCTTCCTTCAACAATCTTAGGGGATCCCTTCATCCTTTTATTTCGGCAAATTCGATGATCTGCCCTTGATGATCGCGCACCCAGAAGACAAAAGGCTTTTCGGAGCGGACGCTGTTGCGGATCCCTTGCTTGTTGATCCGCTTCAGGAGGGCTTTGAGGGCTTCCCGTTCATAGGTGGTGTGGCGATAGCGGACGCCGCTGCTGCGACTGGCTGCCGCCCCGTAGGCAGGTACAGAGGGGAGCCTGGAGGGACTGCCGTAGGGGACGGAGGCCGCGTAGGGATCAGTAGAACCAGGGATCACGTGCAGTTGCACCGTATCGGAGAGCTGATACCAGAGGCCAGGGGTATCGAGAGGTGTCGAGGTGGGGCGGGCTTTGGCATCGAGGCGGGAGCTGAGGCCAATATCCCCTGGAAAATAGGGTGATCCCAGGCTAGAGCTGACGACGCTTTGCTCGTAGCCGTAGTAGTACTGCAGTGGCAGCTCCGCCTCCGGCAGCTTCAAAACCTTTTCGTAGAAGCCCCTTGCCTGCTCCAGATCGGGCACGATGATGGTGTACACCCGGGGAGCGCCACTTAAAAATGTCCACATGGCCCCGCCATAGGCCGATAGCAACAAAAACATCAGCCCCTTCGTGGAGAGCAGAGCCTCCAGGGGGATCAGCGGCAGCATCAGTCCAAGGGGGGTTGGCATTGGCGCTCGTCTATTTGCGGGTGGCTCTGTAGTCCAGTATAGGATCCCTAGGCTAATGAAGCTTGCCCTGTTTGCCCCTACCCCGCGCGGTCGCCGCTTGGCCCAGCCTTTGCTGTCGCTACTGCCGGAGGAGTGGATCTGCTGGAGCAAGGCCAACCCCCCGGGAGAGCCGCTGCCACCCCCCTGGCAAGCCTATGGGGATCCCTTGGCGGCAGCGGTGGCCCAGAGCTGGCCGCAGGTGCAGGGCTGTATCTTTGTCTTGCCAGTTGGGTCGGTGGTGCGGCTCATTGCCCCCCTCCTGCAAGACAAATACCGGGATCCGGCGGTGGTGGTGGTGGACGAAGCTGGGCGCTGGGCCATTAGCCTCTGTGGCGGCCATGTGGGAGGAGCTGAGGCGCTGGCGCGGCGGGTGGCGGCTGCTTTGGGAGCCGAGCCCATCCTCACCTCTGCCTCAGAAGGGCTGGGGATCCCGCCTTTGGATGGGCTGGGGGATCCCTACGGTTGGCAGCGGGGCACCGGCGATTGGAACGGAGTGGCAGCCGCTCTGGCGCGGGGAGAGCCGGTGGTGGTTCAGCAAACCTGTGGCACACAGCTTTGGCGCCAGGCCTGGCCCCCAGATCACCCCCTTTTCACCACCCCTCCTGAGCAGGCGGTGGCCCAGGTCCGGATTGGCGAGTATACAACACCCTGCCCCCCCATCCCCACCGTCCACTGGCATCCACGGGTGCTGTGGGTGGGTGTGGGCTGCGAGCGGGGCACCAGCCGCGCCTGGCTGGAGGGATCCCTGCGCCGCCTGCTGCAGGCCCAGGGGCTGGCCTTCGAGGCCGTTGCTGGCTTGGCCACCCTGGAGCTGAAACGGGATGAAGCGGGACTGCTGGAGTTGGCCCAGGCCTACGGCTGGCCTATCCAGTTCTTCTCTGCCGAAGCCCTGGCCGGGATCCCAGTTCCCCACCCTTCGGAGGCGGTGCGGCAGGCGGTGGGCACCCCTTCGGTGGCAGAGGCGGCTGCTCTTTTGGCTGCCCAGCGCTGGTCGGGGGAGGACGAGCTAGCCCAGGAGGGGGCCACCCTCCTCTGCCCCAAGCAGGTCTTTGCCTCAGAGACTGAGGGAGCGTGTACCCTGGCCATTGCCCGCGCTGCTCAGGAGTATTCCCCTCGCGCCGGGCACCTGTGGCTGATTGGCACCGGCCCTGGGGATCCCGCTCAATTGACCTTGGCTGCCCGCCTGGCTCTGGCCCAAGCCGACGTGGTGATTGGCTACCAGCTCTATCTGGACTTGGTGGCACCCCTCCTGCACCCCGGCCAAATTCGGGAGGCCTTCCCCCTCACCCAAGAGGTGGAGCGGGCGCAGCGGGCCATTGCCCTGGCCCAGCAGGGGTTGCAGGTGGCGGTAATCTCTTCGGGAGATGCCGGGATCTACGGCA
>NZ_JANSIR010000050.1:36124-39085 GCF_047462155.1 Synechococcus sp. OH2 | reverse complement strand
GCTGGAGTACTTGGCCCGCAGCGGCTGGGATGGGAGCTGCCCCTCTCTGGAGGTGCTGCCAGGGATCTCCGCCCTTCAGGCTGCCGCCGCCCGCCTGGGGGCGCCCCTGGTGCAGGATTTTTGCGCCATTTCCCTCTCCGATCGCCTTACCCCCTGGCCGGCCATCGAGAAGCGGTTGCAGGCGGCGGCGGCCGCTGACTTTGTAGTGGCCCTCTACAATCCCCGCTCGCGGCAGCGGCTGGATCCCTTCCTCAAAGCCCTGCAGATCTTTTTGGCCGCCCGTCCCACCCACACCCCTGTGGCGGTGGCCCGCAACCTCTACCGTTCCGGCGAGGTTTTCCACCTCACCACGCTGGGGGAGTTGGATCCTGAGCAGGTGGACATGTTTACCCTGGTCTTGATCGGCAACTCGCAGACCTTTCGCTACGGCAGGTGGCTGATCACCCCCCGCGGCTATCGCCTGGGCGCTGCTGATCCCCGGCGGGTTTGAGGATTCTGCTCCCCTAGGAAAAGCCTTACGGAAATCTGGGGATTTTGCACCTTCCTGAGCCAAGCTTCCTACGTACCCTGTGTATATTTGGACTGTAGCCGTTCATTGAAAAAAAATGCTTAGCTACTTGTTGCAAGCAGCAGATGGCGGGCTTTGAAGACTGGGCAATTGGGCCAGAGAGCGCCTGGTGGCTCCCCTTTTATGGCTGGGTGGGGACAGCGCTGGCTCTCCCTTGGGCCAGTGGCTGGATTAAGCGCAGTGGCCCACGTCCGGCAGCTTACCTCAATATCCTACTGACCTTTGCGGCCCTTGCTCATGGCCTTTGGCTGTTGCGGCAGGTTTGGGGTCGGGATCCCCAGATCCTGAACTACCTCTGGTTTCGGGTGGCCGATTTGGATTTGACCCTGTCTTTGGAGGTTTCGTCTCTGACGCTGGGAACCGTTGTCTGGTTCAGCGGCTTGAGCTTGCTGGCCCAGATCTATGCCTTGGGGTATTTGGATAAGGACTGGGGCTTGGGTCGCTTTGCCGCTCTGATGGGCTTTTTCGAGGGCGGGATGACGGGGATCGCCCTCAGCGATTCCCTGTTTTTCAGCTACGCGCTGCTGGAGATGCTGACGCTTTCCACCTATCTGTTGGTGGGCTTCTGGTACGCCCAGCCGCTGGTGGTTACTGCAGCGCGGGATGCTTTTCTCACCAAACGGGTGGGAGACCTGTTGCTGTTGATGGGGGTGGTGGCGGTCTCCAATTTCTCCGGCTCCTTGACCTTTTCCGGCCTGCGGGATTGGGCGGCTACGACCAGCTTGGATCCGACTTGGGCGGCCTTGATGGGGTTGGCTTTGATTGCAGGGCCGCTGGGCAAGTGCGCCCAGTTCCCGCTGCACCTGTGGCTGGATGAGGCCATGGAGGCACCCAACCCGGCTTCGATCCTACGCAACTCGGCGGTGGTGGCCGCTGGAGCTTTTGTGCTCATCAAGCTGCAGCCAGTCTTGTCCCTCTCCCCCGTCACGGATGGGGTGCTGGTGGTCATCGGCACGATTACGGCTATAGGGGGATCCCTAGTGGCCTTGGCGCAAATCGACCTTAAGCGCACCTTCTCCTACTCCACCAGTGCCTACCTAGGCTTGGTGTTTGCGGCGGTGGGGACGGGGCAGCCGGATTTGGCCCTGGAGCTGCTGCTCATGCACGGCCTGGCCAAGGCGCTGCTGTTTATGGGGGTGGGATCCCTCATCTACACCACTGCTACCCAGGATCTGACGGAGCTGGGGGGCCTAGGGAGCCGCATGCCGGCTACCCTGGCCGCCTTTGCCGTGGGATCCCTGGGGATGGTGGCCCCACTGGGGTGCTTTTGGACTCTCATTCGCCTGGCGCTGGTGTACAGCGAGCCGGCCCTGATGGGGGTGTTGCTGCTGGTTAACGGGCTGACGGCTTTGAATCTGGCGCGGGTGTTTGGTCTGGTCTTTTTGGGATCCCCGCAGCCCAAGACGCGCCGCGCGCCTGAGGTGGGCTGGCTGATGGCCCTGCCCATGGTTATCCTGACAGTGCAGAACTTGCTCATGCCCTGGCTCTTCTGGCGCTGGGGGCTTTATCCCGCTTGGATCCCGGAGCTGCAGCAGATGGCTGTCTTGCTGGGGACCGCAGGGTTGCTGGGAGCCAGTGTTGGTGCCTGGCTGTACTGGGGAGGCCGGCGGCGGCTGCGCCTGCCCTGGCCGGAGCTGCAGGATCTCTTGGCCCAGGATTTCTACACCGGGCAGCTCTACCAGGCGCTGCTGGTGCAGCCGGTCAGCGCCCTCTCCCGCGGACTGGAATGGCTGGATCGCAACGGGGTGGATGGCCTGGTGAACGGGGTGAGCCTGGCTTTTTTGTTCAGCGGCGAAGCCCTCAAGTACACCCTGTCGGGGCGGATGCAGCTCTACGTGCTGCTCATTGTCATTGGGGTCGTGGTGGTTACCGCTTGGCTGCTGCGTTCGCCCCATTTGGGATTGGCCTATTGAGTGGGAGAAAGCGATGCTCAGCCTTTTGGTCGGGATCCCGTTGTTGGGCAGCATCTTGGTGGGGCTGATCCCCGAGCGAGCGGGGAAGGGCCTGCACCGGACTTTGGCTTTGGGGTTTGGCCTGGCTTTGTTGGGGCTGAGCTTGGGATTGCTGCTGCTTTTGGATCCTCAAGAGCAAGGGATCCAGATGGCCGAACGAGTGGCCTGGATCCCGCAGTTGGGCTTGGTTTATGAGCTGGGGGTGGACGGGATCTCCCTGCCGCTAGTGGTGATGACTGGCTTGCTGGTGTTGATTGCCCTTTGGGCCAGCGGCCAGGTGGAGCGGCCTCGCCTCTACTACAGCTTGGTGTTGCTGCTGGCAGCCGCCATTGCGGGGGCTTTTCTGGCCCAGAACTTGCTGCTATTCTTCCTGTTCTACGAAGTTGAGCTGATCCCGCTTTATCTGCTGATTGCCATCTGGGGCGGGCCGCGGCGCACCTA